>DKKJ01000377.1:215-23955 GCA_002455175.1 Opitutaceae bacterium UBA6669 | reverse complement strand
GATCGGGTCGCCCCGACCGCATTGCGGCGGCCGGGGCTCCCACACCACCGTACGTGCGGTTTTCCGCATACGGCGGTTGAAGACGCTATCGTTTAAGATCCCAGATTTGAGGGCATAAGGAACTGGTAGCGATTCAGGGTTTTGTTGGACAGAGCTTGCTGGACGACGGGATTAGCTGCCATGCGCCATGCTCCCCGGCTGGACCGGCCGAGAACGGCACGATGTGGTGACACCCCAAGAGCTGTCAGGGCACGGATGCGTCCTGCGCTACTATGCCATCGCAGCCAGAAGCACTTGCGGATATGGCGTCTAATCCACGGTTCTTTCCGGTAGATCGCTTTTCGGTCTTCGCACAGTTGGTAGTAACCCCACCAACCTCGCACGTAGTCGTTCCAACGATCTCTCAGCTGAGTGGACGTGGCCACATGAGGCTCACTCCACAAACTCCTCACCTTGTCTTCGAACCGATTGAGGCTAGCGGTGGAGATCCCGATCAGCAGTCCCGTGGTGATTACATACCCGAGGAACTTTCGTTCCCAGGGTCTACCCGTGCCACTTTTCTTCGGGTTCACCTCCAGCCGAAGGTGCTTTTGGATCCATTCACTTACGCTCGCGAGCACCCTTTGCGCCGCCTTTTCACTTCCAACGTAGATGTTGCAGTCGTCCGCGTAGCGCGCGAAGTGCAGTCCGCGTTTCTCTAGCTCCTTATCCAGTGCGTCCAGATAGACATTCGCAAGTAGCGGCGAGAGCGGTCCTCCTTGCGGAGTTCCTTCCTCACTTCGTACGTGCACTCCATCTGGCATGACGACCCCCGCTCGGAGGAATCGTCCTATGATCCTTAGCATCCTTTTATCTCTAATCTCGACTCCCAACTTATTCATCAGGATGTCGTGATTCACCCGGTCGAAGAACTGGGTGATGTCCATATCCACGACCCATGTGTGGCCCGCCTGTGCGTATCCCTTTGTTGCCTTCACCGCTTGCTGGGCGCTGCGTCCTGGTCGGAACCCGTAACTGTGTTCACTAAACCCGGGTTCGAACAAGGGCTGCAGCACTCCCAACAGCAGTTGGGCCACGAATCGATCTTGCACATTCGGAACACTCAGCGGCCTCGTGCCTCCGTTCGGTTTAGGTATCTCCTTTCGCCTCGCAGCTCCCGGCTGATACCTTCCTTCCAATAACCTCTGTTTTATCACCTCGCCATGCACGGCTAAGTGCGCTCTTAGTTCGCGGGCTTTCTTGCCATCTGGTCCCGGAGCGCCGTCGTTGCGTTCCACCGCGTGCAGCGCTGCCTCCCAGTTGTTAGGCTCGATCGCCCTCTCCATCATTTCTTCCGGCATTGCTATCCGTTCTGGGTTCATGCGCACCTGGGTTTTGCCTCTCCCCTTCTTGGCCTACAGCGTCTTTTACGCCCCTGCCTCGTGGGTTCGCGCAGCGTTTCGCTCATCGCTATAGGCTGCTGACGTCCGAGCATTTTTTTTTCCCCCCCGGCACAATGCTCCCTAGAGCTTTGCCTGCGTCTTCTTCGGCCCTTCGCTCCTGCCAGCTTTCGTTGGCTCTCTTCGCTACTACGGCCTCTGCTGACTTCTGCTCGGCTCTCGCCGAGCAGATCTCCCTGAGTAAGACCCTGAACTGTCCCACCATGCCGCCTGGCTCTACCCCGGGTGACTTGATGCTCTTGGACTTCACGTTTACTCGCACGCTCGTCCTTCACCCATTGGCCTCTCTGCCAGTTTGTGTTCCTGCGGCCGGCAGTTTGCTTGCGACTTCTTTCAGCCCCAACCTCACGGTCGTTGCCTTGTCGTTCAGCTACGGTTGCTTTCATCAGCTCCGATCGACTCCTTTCATTCGATTAGTTCAGTTTCATGTCAGGCACACGAGTCCTGCCTTAAGGCAGTCCGAAATCCGATCTCCATCACAAAACCCTGCGCAATCCCGTCGTAAAAACAGCTAACTTCCCGTCCCAGGAGGGCCCACGTCCCTGGGGGCCGGGGTACGCGCGCCGCAAACTCCGCCGGTTCGCCCCGATACCAGGACACCCATTCAGGACGGGCCTCTGAGCAGCGGCGGGAGTGCGAAAGGTTCGGTTCGACCCTTTTGAAGCTTCCGGCTGACCGCGTGGCGCGTTTGTTGACTAGGCTCCGAGTCGTCTCCTCCGTGTTCGAATGGCGTCTTCGTCCGACAAAGCGAGGTTTCTGGCGGCACTGCGGAAGAATCCGCGCGCCGCGCGTCCTGCTGTGCCAAAGGCTCCGCTCACCGCCGCGAAGGTTCGCCGCTACAAGGAGCGACTGCGCGCCTACGATGCCGCCCGGATTGAACTCAATCTGGCGACGCAGGTCGAGGTTCAGCAGGAAAATTCCATCGCGAAGCGTGCACATCTCGTCCGCGTCTTGGAGTTCGAGCCCCGCTCGTCGCACAGTTGACTGGCGCGCTGTATCCAAAGCGCCACGTCCATAGAGACTACAAACTCTTCCAGCCCTGCTCTGGGCTCCATCGAGCCCGCAACGTGGCCGCGTTGGCTGCCGACTCCAGTGCTGGCCACGCAAACACCCGAATCGCTTCGAGCGTTTCCTTCATTTCGAGCGCATTAAGCCCACTACGCCGAACAAACATGGTCCACATTGCAGCTTTCCTTTCCGCAAACTCAGGCCCGAGCGAAGACGGCGATGCCTTGGGCAGCTCAGTCTCCCGTCGCGCGAATGTCCGGGCGATTGCTTCGCACAACGCCTCACCGTCGAACGAAAATCTCCGACCGAGGAACCAGAGATCGAAAAAGTCCTTCATCCGCGTGTTGGCCTCCCCGAGGCGCACAACGGCTTCGAGCTTCTCCGCGACGACCGTGTAGATCGGGTAGGCCCGAATGTGCGGGGCCTCAAAATCGAGCAGCGCCGGAAATTGCACTTCTTCCGGAGCAGGTGTGACCACATCGCCAAAACCAATGTCCACCTGCAACGGCACCCGCGCGTTTTCCAAGCGCGCTTCCAGTGTGACTCGGACACCCGGATAGGTTGCTTCCTCCCGAATCGGCGCGGCTGTCACGCTCTCGGCGAAAAAGCGCAAACCGTCCGGTTCGACCACCAGCCCGCAGAGCTCGACAAAAATCTGCTTCAATTCGTCGGTGTCGCTTGATCCAAAGCCCAGCAGGTCTACGTCGCGGGTGGGCCGATGCGTTCCGTCTGTCCAGATAGAGAAGAGCATCGCGCCCTTCAGCAGAAACTTGTTCGCGTGAGCCGAACGGCTGAGCCGATAGAGCAACCGCTCAATGCCGAAACGCACCAGCACACGTTCGAACGGCTCCTTGCGTCGCTGACTCAGGTTAAGCAGGCGCTGCCGGACGGATGCCGCGAGATTCCTTTTGGGCTCTGATTTCACATCAGACTTTCCAGATAGGGCTGCATGACCTTCGCCACACGGTCGATGCGGGCATAGTGTTCGAGTTCCTTCATGGTGACACGCCGTGCCCGCCACGTTTCACGCAGGGCTTCGAGCGCGACATCGAGACCGATCTTGTTTCGGAACTTGAAGCAGTCCGCGACCGTCTTGGCCGGGCTGTAGACTCGCAGCGGAACGCCTTCGACCGTGTGAGCCTCAATGCCTTCGCTTATGGCCTCGCCCGAAAAGCGAAACACCCGCAGCCCGACGTTTTCTGCACGGGGGCTCCATGCTTTGTGATCCACTGCCAGCCAGACTTCATGCGGGCTCTGTGTTGTCAGTCCGTGGAAACTCAGCGCAGAGAGCAGACAAATCACTCCGTTGGGAACCCGTCGGGCGATCCCCGCAAGCGTGTGATGCTGAGTTATGTCGGCTCCAGGGAGCCGATAGAGGCCGCGCCCGGCTTGTTCCAGCAGGCCAGTCTGAGTTGCCGCGCGCACCTGGTTCCGGTTGATCCCAAACGCCGCCAGATCGCGCGCGCGCAGCAGCGTCGTCGCGCGAAAGGCGTTTTTGATGCGTTTTTCGATGAGATGGGACATTACGTTTCCTCGGCACATATCAACATTTGCCGAGGTCTTGTAAAACCATTTCGGAAAACTGTTTTCAGCCGGAGCGGCAAACGGCTCAAGAAATCCAACAGAGACATCAGCTTCGGCCAGACGGCGGCCAACGTCATCAGCCGCCGGCGAGCATCACGCGACAGATCTGCTCCACATAACTATCCGGGACCTCGGGATGGAAGAGGTCGCTCATCGAATTGACGAAGATCTTCCGCGGACTGCCCCACCGGATCGGATCGCCCAACTTCTCCGGCACCAAACGGAGGTCAAAGCCGTGTTCGAACGGGTGATCCGGCGTGCCGCGAAACCGCTCCGCCAACGTCTCCGCATAGCAATGCTTACAGCCCGGGCTCTTCGTGCATCCCCGCACCGGATTCCAGGTAGCGTCCGTCCACTCAATCTTGGTNNGGTCAACTGCGTCCATCGCGTCATGCTTGTAGTCGAAACGCACGTAACATGCCGCGTCGACAAAACACGCAATTTATTTAAAATAAATCCGGCTCGATTCTGATTCTAGAAACTGATCTTCCCGATCGTGCCGGGAATTAGAGAATTGCCCTCCAGCCGCCAGTCACTCTCACTGCGGGGCTCCAGCCGATGCAAGTGACTACACATAGCGTTATTGACCACAGCCACCATTAGTTCGGTCAAGTCTAGACTCAGCAAAACTTCTCCTCTCGCCGAAAACCTCTGTTCGATTCGGACTTTACGCTCCTTACCTTCTACTCGGATGCCCCCTCTTGAGAAATCTGCCCGCGAAACGATCGACGCTCAACTCGTCGACGCTGGCTGGATTGTTCAGGACTACAAAGCCGTCAATTTTTCGGCCGGACGCGGCATCGCGCTTCGTGAAGTCCCACTCAAAACGGGTCCCTGCGACTACCTGCTCCTCGTCGACCGCCACGCCGTGGGGGTAATTGAGGCCAAAAAAGAAGGCACCACCCTCTCTGCCGTGGCCGAACAATCCGCGCGCTACGGTTCTAGCCTACCTGACTTCCTCGCCGCAGGACTCACCGGACCGATTCCTTTCCTCTACGAGTCCACCGGCGTCGAGACCCTCTTCCGCGACACCCGCGATCCCGCCCCTCGTTCTCGCCGAGTCTTTTGGTTTCATCGCCCAGAGACACTCGCTACCTGGGCAGGCGAGCAGGACACGCTTCGAGCGCGACTCATCGCTTTGCCTACGGCCCATCCGCTGACGAAAGAAGCCCTTCGCGAGTGCCAAATTGAAGCCATCACCGGCCTCGAAAAATCCTTCGCTGAGAATCGCCCTCGCGCACTCATTCAAATGGCAACGGGCGCAGGGAAAACGTTCACCGCGTGTTCTTTCATTTACCGTCTCATTAAACACGCCGGCGCTAAACGCGTTCTCTTCCTAGTCGACCGTGCAAATCTCGCCAAACAGGCGCGTGACGAATTTGCCCGCTTCAGCACTCCGGACACCGGTCGGCTTTTCCCTGAACTCTACAATGTTCAGCGCGTGACCTCGTCCAAAATCGACCCCGTCTGTCGTGTCACCATTTGCACAGTCCAGCGCCTCTACTCTATCCTTCGGGGCGAGCCGCTCGAGGAAAGTGCCGACGACATCTCGGGCGCTGAACTTGCCTCCGCACTCGGCGGTCGCTCCCGCGATGTCACCTACAACCCAGACGTGCCGATCGCCNNTATTTCGATCTGGTGGTCACCGACGAATGCCATCGCTCGATCTACAATCTCTGGCGCCAAGTCCTCGAATATTTTGACGCGTTCCTCATCGGCCTGACCGCCACTCCGGCGCCACAAACCATCGGCTACTTTCACCAGAATCGTGTCGCAGAATACAACCATGAGCGTGCCGTAGCTGATGGGGTCAACGTCGGGTATGACGTTTACCGGATAAAAACCCGCGTGACCGAGCAAGGCGGCAAGGTCGAGAAAGGCTTCCTCGTCGATCGCCGGAGCAAGGCCTCACGCGCTCAGCGCGCCGCCGTTCTTGCCGACGACCTCGACTACACGCCTGCGGACTTGGACCGCTCGGTTGTCGTGCCCGATCAAATCCGCACCGTACTGCGCACGTACCGCGACGCCTTACCTACGGAGCTCTTCCCCGGCCGCAGCCTCGTTCCCAAGACCCTTATCTTCGCCAAAGACGATTCGCATGCCGAAGACATCGTTCACCTCTGTCGTGACGTCTTTGGCCGGGGTAACGATTTCTGCAAAAAGATCACTTACCAGGCTAAGCACCCCGTCACCGGCAAACCCGCCAAGAGCGAGGACCTCATCCGGGAATTCTGTCTCTCTCCCTCGCTCCGCGTTGCCGTGACGGTCGACATGATCGCCACGGGCACGGACATCAAACCTCTCGAGGTCCTCATTTTTCTACGAGACGTGCGAAGCCGTGTTTACTTCGAACAGATGAAAGGCCGCGGCACCCGTGTCCTCACACCGACCGACCTTCAATCCGTCTCCGGCGAAGATGCTCGCGCCAAAACCAAGTTCATTCTCGTCGATGCGGTGGGCGTCTGCGAAAGCGATAAGACGGAATCTCGTCCTCTCGATCGCCAACCGACCGTGCCGCTTAAAACGCTTCTGCAACGCGTGCTCTTCCCCGGCGGGCGCGACGAAGATACCCTGACCACGTTGGCCGCACGCCTCGCTCGTCTTGATCGCGAACTCGACGTCACCCAGCGCCAGCAGATTGCCGAGACATCGGGCGGATACACTCCCGCCACCCTCGCTGGAGCCCTGCTCCGCGCCGTTGATCCCGACGCAATCGCCGAACGAGCAGCAGGCCAGCCGGGTGCCGAACCCCACGAAGTTGCCCCGGAGAACTTCGAATCCGCCCGCCAACAACTGATCACTGCTGCCTGCGCCCCGTTCGACCAACCCGCCCTGCGAACTGCCCTCGAGTCGCTTAAACGCGAGACGGAGCAGACCCTCGACATCTTCACTCCCGACGAAGTCCTTTCGTCGGGTTTCGATACTGCTGCCAAAGCCAAGGCCGCCGGCCTCGTCCAGGCCTTCCGCGACTACATTGCACAGAGACATGCAGAGATCGCGGCACTGCAGATCCTTTAAGCCCGCCCCTACGCGCAGCGCCTGACCGAACCCATGCTCAAGGAGCTGGAAAGAAAACTCCGCGACACCCATGCCACCTGGACCGAAGACCGCCTCTGGGACGCCTTTGCCGTGACCTCCCCGAGCCGGGTAAAAGGGCGCTCGCNNCGCCCGGACGCTTTGCCGACTTGGTCGCCCTCGTGCGTTTTGCCCTCGAACAACAACCCGTCCTTGAACCCTTCGCCGAATCGGTAAACGCCCGCTTCGACACCTGGCTAAAGCAACGATCTTCCTCTCAACTTTCAGGCGTCAGCCCCCAGCCTTTTACCGCGGAGCAGCTCGCCTGGGTCCACCTCATCCGTGACCACATCGCTACCAGCCTCGCGATCGAACCTGACGACTTCGGCTATTCACCCTTCGCCCAGCGCGGCGGCTTGGGCAAGGCGCATCAGCTGTTCGGGGATCAGCTGAATCCTCTCCTTGAGGAACTCAATCTGGCTCTCGTCGCATGAAGAAGACCGCCGCCAAGAGCAAAGCCGCGCCGTCGACGCTCTCCACTCCGGCCTACGCCAGTTTTGTCGGCGGGGTGAGTGAGCTGCTCGAAGCCGCCCGCCGGACAAGTGCGCGTACGGTCAATGCGCTCATGACCGCGACTTACTGGGAGGTAGGGCGCCGCATCGTAGAGTTTGAGCAGCGTGGCAAAGAACGCGCGGGCTACGGCAAGGAGTTGTTGAAGCGTTTGGCGGAGGATTTGACTGCGCGCCACGGTCGCGGATTTTCGGTCGATAACCTCGAAAACATGCGCCTCCTCTATGCCATCTGTGGCACGAAGGAAATTTCCGAGACACTGTCTCGGAAATTCGCTCAAGCGCGGCCACTGCCTCCAAGTGCCGAAGACATTTCCCGGACACCGACCAGAAAATCCGAGACGACGTCTCGGAATTCTCTGACCCCGTCGATTCTACCGACCACGTTGCCGTTCAATGTGGCGGACGTTGCTCAAGCGTTTCCCCTGCCTTGGTCGCACTACGTTCTGCTTGTCCGGCGCAGCCGCTCCCCCGAAGCCTTTGCATTCTACCACACCGAGGCCCTGCGCGGCGGTTGGTCCGTGCGCCAGCTCCAGCGCCAGATCGATAGCCAGTTCTATGAACGCACCGCCCTCTCGCGCAACAAGGCCACCATGCTAACCAAGGGTTCCAAGCCTGAGCCCGGCGACGCCGTGAGTGCCGACGAAGAGATCCGCCACCCTCTCGTCCTCGAATTCCTAGGACTGCGCGACGAATACGCCGAGACCGACCTTGAGGACGGGCTCGTTCGCCACCTCGAAACCTTCCTCCTCGAGCTCGGCAACGACTTCGCTTTTGTCGGCCGCCAACGCCGCCTGCGCATCGACGACGAGTGGTATCGCGTGGACCTGCTCTTCTTCCACCGCCGCCTCCGCTGCCTTGTCATCTTCGATCTCAAACTCGGCCGCTTCACCCACGCAGACGCCGGCCAGATGCACGTCTACCTAAACTACGCCCGCGAACACTGGGTGCAGCCCGGTGAAAACCCACCGGTCGGCATCATCCTCTGCAGCGGCAAAAGCGAAGCCCTCGTCCGCTACGCCACCGAAGCCCTTCCGACCAAGATGCTCGTCCGCGAATACCTCACCGCCCTCCCCGACGAAAAGACCCTTGCCGCCGAGCTAGAAAAAACCCGGCGCGAGCTCGAGGCACGCTCCAAATGACACTCCGCTCACCATTCTTCATCGGGACCTCAACCGCCGGTAGAAGTACGCGCTTCGAATGACTGTCTTCACCGAAAAATCTGAAGAAATTCTAAAACTCCCTTCCGGATGGCGCACCGCGCGGGTGGGTGAAATCCTAAAAATCAGGAACGGTTACGCTTTCAAAAGCACGGATTACAAAGACACTGGCGTGCCGCTTATTCGTCAGTCAGAGCTTAAATCGGACGTCATTGATCTCGCAGAAGTAAAACGCGTTGATCCTGCATTCCTGCAAAAGCTATCGGGTTTCGTAGTTCGAGAAGGCGACTTGCTCATTGGTATGTCCGGATCGCTGGGAAAAATTGCTGAATACCAAAACCAAGAACCCGCGCTACAGAATCAACGCACCGGACTCTTGATACTGAAGCCCGGCTACGATGCAAAATTCGTGAGACTTGTTCTAAAATTAGTAGAGCCGCAAATTGTCGCAGAGGGAAAAGGCGTGGCCGTCCAAAACGTAAGTGCCAACGAAATCGAAGCGTGTACATTTCCGTTGCCTCCACCTGACGAGCGGGGCCGGATCGTAGCGGAGATCGAGCAACAATTCACGCGCCTGGACGCCGGAGTCGCCGCCTTGCGCCGCACGCAAGCCAACCTCAAACGCTACCGCGCCGCCGTCCTCAAAGCCGCCTGCGAAGGCCACCTCGTCCCCACCGAGGCCGAACTCACCAAGCAACAGCCTTCAAAGCGGAGTTCTATTCCGCGAAAAAATAGCGGACCTAATTTCGAGTCAGGCGCATTGCTGCTCGAACGCATCCTCGCAGAACGCAGACAAAACTGGTCGGGGCGCGGTAAATATGAAGAACCCGCCGTGCCGTATACAGCAGAATTTCCCAAGCTGCCAAACGGCTGGTCGTGGGCCTGCCTTGAGCAACTCGGAATGACCTACGGCGGCCTCACCAAAAATCCAAAGCGCGCAAAGCTGCCGAAACAACTCCCGTATCTTCGTGTGGCAAACGTCTATGCGAATGAACTCCGTCTTGATGAGATCGAATATATCGGCGTCTCGGACTCAGAACTCACGAAGCTTTTGGTTCGAAAGGGTGATCTGCTCATTGTCGAAGGCAACGGCAGTAAGGATCAGATCGGCCGACTAGCGATTTGGGATGGCTCTATCGAGTCGTGTGTTCACCAAAACCACCTCATTAAGGTCCGGCCAGTCGAAGCGCAGATGTCGAAGTGGATTCTTCACTGGCTACAATCTCCGGGTGGTCGCCAAAATGTTGAATTGGTGGCGAGTTCCACCTCGGGCCTTTTCACACTGAGCGTCAGCAAAGTTGGCAATCTGGCGATTCCTGTACCGCCCCTCGCCGAGCAAACGCGAATCGTAGCGGAAGTGGAGCGCAGACTGAGCGTGGTAGGGCAACTGGAAAAGGTCCTGACCGCCAACCTCCATCGCGCCAAGCACCTCCGCCAATCAATCCTTCAGATGGCATTCACGGGGTCAGCGTAACTCAAACCACTTTTATGAATGCGCCCACAAGACCCGCTCCGTTCTTAAATGTGCTGGTGCATGACCTCTCAGTTGCCCCCGGCCTTACCGGACTTTGTGTCGGCTATGAACGGGAGGAATGGAGGTCAACCCAGTTTGCCACTCACATCCTCGAATGGCTTTCCGAGTTCGCCCTAAAGCACTCTGAGTTATCAGACCTGAACTCGGGAAACGCCGTACAGATGATCCGCGACGCCGCAAAAAGGGTCTACGAGTCGAAGAAATTCAAAAACCGCGGCGAATTTGGCGAATTATTCCTTCATGCGGCGATACGGCAAGTCTTCAACTCGTTGCCGGCGATTTCAAAAATCTACTACAAGACTGCCCGCAACGAGACGGTAAAAGGCTTTGATGCAGTGCACGTCGTCGTTAACGCGGCAAATGAGTTAGAGCTTTGGCTAGGAGAGGCCAAGTTTTACAATGAAGTGACTCGTGCGGTGCGAGATGTAGTCGCTGAACTTCAACACCACACCCAAACGAACTATCTTCGTGATGAGTTCTTGTTGATTAAGGGGAAAATCGACTCCGCTTGGCCACACGCCAAGGCCCTCGAAGGTTTTCTTTCATCAAAAAAATCGCTGGACGAGGTATTCTCCAAAGCGTGCATCGCAGTTCTGCTTACCTACGACAGTGACTGCCTCGCAAAGTACAGAAAGTCTGACGCGGCTTACAAAGCTGACTTCGAGGTCGAAATTCGGAAACACTATGCCGCTTTCGCAGGCAAAAAGCTCCCTGATGACATCTCGATACACCTGTTTTTGCTGCCTTTGCACACGAAGGCAAAACTTCTCAAGGCACTCGATGAACAATTAAAGGCGTGGCAAACCATATGAAACCGAATGAGTTGAAAGACCGCCTCAACCGGCCGGAGGAAATATCAAAAAATTCCTTCTCCCTTCTTCGAGAGTTGGCGCATCTTTTTAATGCTGGCGACGAAGAAGCCTGTCGCGACCTTGTCCTGCACGCACTAGCACACAGGGAATCGTTTGGTGGGCATGCCCCAATCTTAGATGGGCTCGTCCGTGAACTAGGCCTCTTCCCGTATGTTGAAAAAGATCGGCTACCGTTGACCGACGCCATTGCCTATGAGTACCACCGCCCGCCAAATTCAGGGGAAACTTTTGTTTTTCACCGTGAGCAAGCTGAAGTATACCGCCGGCTAGTCAATGGTGATAGCATCATTCTAAGCGCCCCGACGAGTTTTGGGAAAAGCCGGATTATTGATGCTGTTATCGCAAGTGGTCGTTTTCGGAACGTCGCAGTCATAGTTCCCACAATTGCGCTGATCGATGAAACACGTCGTAGACTTTCGAACCTGTTTCCGCGCTTTAAGGTTGTAACTCAAGTCTCTCAGTCTCCCGCCTCCGAAAACATCTTTGTGTTCACGGCAGAACGAGCAAACTCGTATAGCCAGTGACCAAAGATCGATTTCTTCGTAATCGACGAGTTCTATAAAATCGGTGGCCTAACAGGAGATCCAAAGAGAACTGCGGCACTCAATCAGACTTTTTACAATCTCTCCAAAGGCGGCGCCCAATTCTACCTGCTCGGGCCATGTGTAAGTCAAATTCCCGACGGATTTGCAGAAAAATTTAGGTGCCTATTCTACCCAACGACATTCGCAACTGTTGCGTCTGATGTAATTCGAGTCGGCGCTACAGATGACGACACTGGAACGCTCTGTGAGCTCGTGAGATCGTTGAAAGGGCAACCGACGCTAATCTACTGCCGCTCTCCGAAGAGAGTAAACGACGTCGCGAGAGCTCTCCTGGAGAGTGAAGTCACCGACGGCGCGGAATTGCTTCAAGACGCCGCGGAGTGGATCGGAGACAATTTCCACCCCCACTGGATCCTACCGAACGCCCTCCGGCGAGGAATAGGAATTCACCACGGAAAACTCCCCCGCTCGATCTCTCAATATGTTGTTCGGGCCTTCAACGACGAGAAACTCTCGGTGCTCGCTTGCACCTCCACGCTTATCGAAGGCGTTAACACGAAAGCGAAAAACGTGATCATTTTCGACAACACCATTGCTCAGCAAAAATTCGATTTTTTTACCTTCAACAATATTAAGGGGCGATCAGGACGGATGTTCGAGCATTTCGTCGGCCGTGTCTTTTTATTTCACGAACCGCCCACGTCACATCTACCGTTCGTTGACTTTCCAGTCTTCACGCAAGGGCCAGATACGCCAGATAGTGTGTTAGTTCAGATGGAAAGCGGTGATCTTTCCGCGGCTTCGAAGGAGCGGATGGATCCATTCATGCGTCAGCGTGTCCTTCCCCTGGAAATTCTCCGTCAGCATTCGAGTGTCGAACCGACTGCACTCTTAAACTTGGCGAAGCGATTAAAGAATAGTTCCTACGACGAGCGTGCTTTACTCCAGTGGAGCGGATTTCCGAGAAGAGAAAATCTGAAGTTCACCCTTGAGTTGATTTGGAATCACCTAGTTCCAGAAGAACGATTGGCTGGCATCTCATCGTCATCGCAACTGACGGTAAAGCTCTGGGGCCTCATGCTCACACCTGAGATTCGTCAGAGGATACTGAACGAGTTGGAACCCAGTGAATACGCGGCGAAATCTCCGGATGAAGCAGTGGAACGTGTGCTTGAGTTTGATCGGACTTGGGCGAGTTTTGAGCTTCCCCGGCTTTTGCGGGCGGCTTCAGACGTTCGAGCATACGTATTGGGGGGAAATTCTAGTTATGGTGCCTACGCTGGGCAGGTTGAGAATTTATTCCGGAAACCGTTCCGCATCGCGCTAGAAGAATTTGGCCTCCCCCTCCAGATCGCAGACAAGCTATCTCATTTCTTAGACGACGCGGACACAATCGATGCTGCTCTATCCCGCATCAGAGAGCTTCCAATCAAAAAACTGGCTCTAAGTCAGTTTGAACTAGAACTCCTGATCGATTGCCAGTCAAACCTTTAATATGACCGCTCCCGCTCTCGTCCAAAAGCTCTGGAATTACTGCAATATCTTGAGGGATGATGGCCTCTCCTATGGCGACTACGTTGAACAGCTCACGTTTCTGCTCTTCCTCAAGATGGCTGATGAGCAGAGTCGGACGCCGTATAATAAGCCGTCGCCCATCCCCAAGGGCTTTGGCTGGGACAAACTTGTCGCGCTCGATGGCGACGACCTTGAAATCCACTACCGACACACGCTTGAGGAGCTGGGCAAACGACCCGGTATGCTCGGCATCATCTTCCGCAAGGCACAAAATAAGATTCAAGACCCTTCCAAGCTACGGCGGTTGATCGCGGATCTCATCGACAAGGAAACGTGGACGTCTCTCGATGCCGATCTCAAGGGGGACGCTTATGAGGGGCTGCTTGAGAAGAACGCAGCGGACGTCAAAGGCGGAGCCGGGCAGTACTTCACTCCGCGCTCTTTGATCTCGGCGATTGTTGAAGTCATGGCACCACAGCCCGGACAGACGATTTGCGATCCTGCGTGCGGTACCGGCGGCTNNGTTGGCTGCGTTCGATCACCTTTCAAAACTTCCTAACCTCGATCGCTCTCAAAAGAAGGCGCTGAAGAACGGCACCTTCCACGGTATCGAATTGGTGGATAGCGTCACGCGATTGTGTGCAATGAACATGCTTCTGCACGGCATCGGAGGAGAGTCCGATACCACGGATCTTCCGGTCACGACCAAGGACGCTTTAGCCGGCAAACACGGCGAATATGATCTCGTTCTCGCCAATCCGCCTTTCGGCAAGAAGAGCAGCGTCACGATTATTGGCGCAGATGGTGAACAGTCCAAGGAGTCGCTCACGATCAACCGTGATGACTTCTGGGCCACGACGAGCAACAAGCAGCTCAACTTCCTTCAGCACATCTTCACGATCCTGAAGCAGCACGGACACGCCGCGGTGGTGTTGCCAGATAACGTGCTCTTCGAGGGCGGTGCCGGTGAAACCATTCGCCGGCAGCTCCTCCAGCAAGCCGACGTGCATACGCTCCTCCGCCTACCCACGGGAATTTTCTACGCGCAAGGGGTGAAGGCCAACGTGCTCTTCTTCGACCGCAAACCCGCCGCCGACAAAAAGGCCTGGACTGAAAAGCTCTGGATCTACGACCTCCGCACCAATCAGCATTTCACGCTCAAGGAGAATACGCTGAAGCGAAGTCACCTCGACGACTTCGTCGCGTGCTACAATCCGAAAAAGCGACACGCGCGGAAAGAAACCGAACAGTTCAAAAGCTTCACCTACGAGGAGCTGATCAAACGCGACAAGGTTAACCTCGATATCTTCTGGCTGAAANNTGAAGTCCTAGCACTTGGATCCATGAGCGACTCCTCGGGCAATGTTGCGATCGATTCGTGCGGATGGGCCAGCCGGCTTCCCGTGCGACACTGCGTCGACAGTTTTTAATGATATATTAGATTTGGACTCGCGATACTGACCCTCCACCACGTTCTGAACAATATCAGACACAGTTATGGCCACGATCAGAGAGTATTTCGATTCCGAACCCCGAACCTTCACGATGTCTAGAGAATGGACGTTCCACGAGGCCGATGGGCAACCGNNGGTGAAGCCAATGCCAGGTACTGGTACTTCTACATCCCTGCTGAATTCAATCTTTTTGAGGCCCTCAGTTCGATTTTCGCCTCCGAGGAACTCAAGTTATGTCGGATGGCTCCTGAAGGAGATGGGTTCGAAATGGCGCAGGGATTCTGGGACTGCATGCCCCAGATGTCGACAGCAACCCTTCATTTCACGCGACGTGTTCATATCTACGTTGATCACGAACTCAACGCCAGCGATAGGAGGAGTATCGCAGCCCAAGTAGACAAGCAGGGATTTCACCTCTCGGTCCGCGATCGAGAATACGCAAGGAAACGCTCAGCCGTCGAAAAGCCCCTCGCCTTCATTTCTCATGACAGCCGGGACAAAGACACCTTTGTTCGGGCGCTCGCGCACGAATTGCTCAAGATTCATTGTCCAGTCTGGTACGACGAGTTTTCCCTGAAGGTCGGCGACTCACTTCGGGCTAGCATTGAGAAAGGGCTGAAGGAGGCGCAGAAGTGCGTCGTGATACTTTCCCCAAACTTTTTTTCCAACAAGGGATGGGGCCTCGCGGAATTTGATTCTATCTTCACTCGAGAGATCATGGAAAAAAACAACGTCATCCTGCCGGTCTGGCTGAACGTCGACACCAAGGCGGTTTACGACTACAGCCCTCGTCTGGCCGACAAAGTGGGGCTCAACGCGTCTCATGGTATCGAGGAAGTTGCTCGCAAACTTGCAGGAGTGATTAAGTCCGCTGTTTAGGGTTTCCCCTTCAAGCTTTGGTTCGAACTGCAGACCAGGTTAGCAGATGTTCTACGAGATGCGTAACACTAACAAGGGCAGATGCCCTGGAAAGAAGAGTTGGTCAAAACGGGTCAACCCTGAATTGACCTGCCCCCTGGAAACTGGACACGAAAGGTCATAAAGAAAGCGCCAAGTGGTCACGACCAAGAAAGGATTAGGGTGTGTCTTCAAACCTCTGAATTGATCCAGTCGAGGCAGGAAGCGAGGAGGACGAAGCCGAGGAAAGTTTCTGAGAGTTTGTCGTGGGTCAGTCCAAGGGGGTAGTCCTTACTTCTTGACCTGAATTCGATATTACTAACGGAAATCCGCATTTTAGATACATTCTGCACCTTCCCGGGATTCGTTCCCGAGCGGCCTGAAGGGTCTGACTCTTCACTCTGGGATCTCGGACCGACTGACAGCTGAGCGGTCAAACCAGGTCAGCGCGTCGAGGTCGTTTCGGCCGGTTATCGTGAGCACATCACAAAGTATACGAAAGGATCTTTTCTGTCCGTAAGTGTCGCTAGGATTCTGCTGAGCGTGTGTTGTTGGTCACCTCTGTGAAACTGTGCGGCTTGCACAGGCTGCCCGTTCAAGGGTAGGAAACGGCGCAGATCGTCTGGGTTGGTCATGCGCGGCAGTAGCGTCAAGATGCAGGTCGCATCCTCTATCTTGGAATCCGGACTACAGCTTACGTACGATACTTCGGGCTGTAGACGGTCGCAGTGTGTGCCGATGGGAGGATTTACTGGATATGCTTCGCTGGTGGATCATCGCTCTTTCGTTGGTAATTGGCGCGGCGAACGCCTTGGGGTTGTCGATTTCACCGGGGGACTCGCGAGCACGGGTGCTGGAGACGTATGGGCATCCTAAGTCGCAGGCGAAGGCGGGGGAGCGCGAAATTCTCTACTACGAAGAGGGAAGCGTTGTCTTTCGGCATGGGAAGGTCGTCGAGCTTCGGTTCAATCGTGCGGAACCGCGGCTGATGCACGCGCCGACTCCGAAGCCGGCGGTCGCACAAAAAGAGCCAGGTCGAATTGCCCCTTCGCCGACTCGGAGTCCACAGCGGATTGTTCCGCTGACGGAACAGCTCTTCCCAGTACAGACTCGTCCGACGTTTGATATGAGGAGCGGGTTCAAAGTGTGGCTTTATGTCATTCCCAGTATGCTGCTCCTTTTCTGCGGGATCGTCGTTTTTGGGGGCAGGGGGAAAAGGCGGCGCAGGTCTTGGGACTCACGGCTTGTTGAAGATCCAGTAAAGAGCACGTCGAAGTTNNGGAAAGAGGAGGCGGTGGCCGTTCCTGTCACTGGGCTGGTCGGAACCGAACTCACGCCTGGGCTGTTGGCGCGCCTTGAATGGCGGAGATTCGAAGAGTTGGTGCATGCCTATTTCGAAACACAGCAATGGAAACCGCAGCGGAGCAACGTCGGCGCGGATGGCGGTATCGACATTTTTCTCTATCGTTCGGGAGAAGGCCGGCCTGGAGCGATTGTACAGTGCAAAGCTCATCACAAGCCCATCGACGTGAAGTGGGTTCGAGAATTCTACGGTGTGATGGCTTCTGAGAAGGTCGCCGATGGTTATTTTGTCAGTCGTTCCGGCTACACGGTGCCGGCGAGAGACTTCGCGGCGGGAAAAACGTTGTTGCTGTGGTCGGGCGACGATTNNGACGCGAATGTCGCTGGGCGAGGAGCCTCAACGCGTTTCCGCGCGCGATTACGCGCGGCTGTGGTCGGGCGACGATCTCGTGGAGAAGTTCGCCGCGCTCGGTGAAGAGTGGCGGTCCCGGATCATGACCCATGTTTTTCGCGATGACCTCGAAACACCCACCTGCCCTTCTTGTGACCGAAAAATGGTCCGACGGACTCGGAAGGACACGTCCATATTCTGGGGATGCCGAAACTTTCCCAGATGCCAAACGATCATGTACCCTCGGGAGGACGACGGCGCAAAAACGGAAACTTGAAAAACTGAAAGCGGAAATTTGAAAGCTGACATTTCGGAAGTGCCGACCTGGAGCTCAGCGTTCCCAGGAGCGGCGAACCGACAGGGTCGAACCGACCAAGGAGGCAGGGCTGCGCCAAAATCCCGTATTTCCGCCGATTGACAGAAGTCATCTAATTCGTCTAAAACGGATGAAAAGAGACTTTGAATGCAAATTTTCTCAGCCAACGATGCTAAACAAAATTTCGGTGAAGTCCTGGATGCCGCTCTTCGCGGGCCAGTATCGATCACCAAGCATGGGCGCCCCTCCGTGGTCATCACTTCAGAGGAAGATTACCGCGAGCTGCAGCAACTCGTCCATGATTACCTCAAAGCAGAAGTGAAGAAGGGCCTCGACGACATCGATGCGGGACGCGTCCATACTTTAGAGACAGAAAAAGATCTTCAGCGTTTTGGGGAACAGATCAAAAAGCGCACGCGCGCCCGCCAGCAAAAGACCGCTAAGCAGCCCAAATGAGCAGGGTTGTACTCACCGAGCACGCCGCTCAAGACCTCCAGGCCATTAGCGATTACGTCGCGCAAGACAGCCTTAAGGCGTCAGACGCGGTCGTTGACTACCTCATTGAGCAGCTAGCAGCTCTTGCCAAGACGCCCACCATCGGGCGAGAGCGCCCCGATCTCTGGCCCGGGGTCTCGTGTTTTGGTACAGGGAAATCGCGCTGGCGAAGCCGCTTCATGATCTTCTACCGCAAAATAAAGGGCGGGATCGAAGTTGCCCGTATCATCGAAGGACATCGCCATATCCAGATAGCTCTTGATCATCCTCCCTCAGACGCAAACTAGAGCGTCTGGAACACGTCGTCTTTTGATTNNCGCCGTTAAAGCAATCCTTCTAATCACAACGATCTGATCCACTCCAACGACCTTGGACCGGGAATCAGCGATCCGAAAGGGTCAAACCGCGCTTGTCACTTCGCGAAACTGACTCCGAGTCCATCCTCTCATCACCGACGCAAAACGTCGACGGCTTCGGTTTCGATCACAGCAGACTCTGTCAGATAAATCGCTCACCCATCGCGACTCCGGTCTTCTGCAAAAAGCCCCAACGCCTGAAAAGGACAGGCGCGGTCTGACCCTCTGCAGCACGCCGTCGAACTCGATCGGCGAGCTGATCCGAGTTGATGAGAGAGTACGATGCGAACTGGCGACCGTCGTCACACGTAGTCTGGTTANNGATTGTAGCCTGGTCAGAATCGGATTCTCGCGAGCTTGTCCGGGTTTCGAACCATGTAGACAGCCTTCACTCGTCCTCCTGCAAAGGCGAAGGTCATCACGCTGATACTCTTGTCAGGATGACGGAGAACAATCCCGGGACTGCCATTGATTGCGATGAAGCGTGGAGGCGGGGTTCCCTCCGACCGCAAGCGACGAAGTCCGATGAACATGCGGCCAATTCGATCGGGTCCATAGATCGGAAGCAGGGCGGCGCGCACCTTTCCGCCGCCATCGCTATAAAGGATCGCGTCGTCGGTCAGGAGGGCGAGGAAATCGGAAAGCTCTCCGGACTGAGCGGCGGAAAGAAATTCTTTCACCAAGCGCTCAGCTTCCTGAGTCGCAGTAGGTGGCGGGGCGGGATGACGACCCAATTTCTCTCTGGCTCGAGAGACGATCTGACGGCAAGCAGTCTCCGATTTTCCGGTGATTTCGGAAATGGCAAAGTAGTCATGACCGAAGGCTTCGCGGAGAAGGAAAACGGCTCGATCAATGGGTGAAAGCGCTTCGAGCATCAGCATGAAGGCCATGCCCAAAGTATCGGCAAGCCCTTCAAGCGAGTTTTCATCGGTAATCGGCTCCGGGAGCCATGTGCCTACGTATTCTTCGCGTTGACGGCGGGCACAGCGAAGCTGGTCGATACACAGGCGCGTAATTGTTTTGGTAAGCCAAGCTTTCGGAAGTTCGATGCTCCCCGGCGGTTGTTGGTGAAAACGGAGATAGGTCTCTTGGACCATGTCCTCCGCTTCGGTCACGCGGCCGAGCATGCGATAGGCGATGCCGAAAAGAAGGGGACGATGAGTGTGGACGGAGGACACGGATGGAATTTAAGCACGGTGGCGGGGCACCACCGCACGACCTAGCTTAGACGGCGGCGATCGCCGGGCGGAAGGCAGTTCCGAAACGGTTCCAAGCATTGATGGTGGCGACTGCAAGCGTGATTCGAGCAAGCTCTGCGTCGCTGAAGTGTTTTTTGATCTCCGCGAGGTCCTCATCAGCTACCTGGCGTCCAGGCAGGTTGGTGAGCGCCTCGGTCCATTGAAGAACGGCGCGCTCGGCGGCAGTGTAGAGATCAGAGGCTTCTCTCCAGACAGGAAGGAGATTCAAACGTTGAACCGATTCTCCAGCTTTAACGGCGTCATTAAAGTGGATGTTCATACAATGAGCGCATTGGTTGATCTGCGAAGCACGGAGTTTTATGAGCTCAAGAAGCTTCGGTTCGATCCCAAAGCTGCGGACGGCGTTTTCGAGGGCGAGCGCCGCCTTGAAAACTTCCGGTGCGGCCTTCCATGGATCAATGCGGGCGGTAGGATGGATAGTCTGGTTCATCCCCCTTATTGACGAAAAAGGGGGTTAGATTTGTGACAAGGGCAGGAAGAAAGTCTCCGAATTCCGCGGAAACGCTCGGTGGTTGCTGGAATCTCGATCAAGGGACTCGCTTCACCCCTAGACGACGCGCTAGCATCGCACGCGAATGAAGTGCATCATCGTTAGTAGTCCCGGCGGGTCTAATTTCGGATGACTTTCCCAGCGCAACGAGCGGCTCCCACCGTTTTGCTCCCCGGGATGGCTCGAAACAGTGGGGAAGAAAGCATCGATCCTAAGGGGTCAGACCGAAGCTTTCACATTGTAGTTTACTGTTAGATACATTGTGAAGCGATCGTCTTAGCCGCAGGATCGGCTCTTCCGCTGGAGGGGCATGCTTTGTCGTGACGTGATTGTGTCGTAGCGAGTGTTACTCATCCTTCGCACGGAGTACTGCCTTGAGGTGGGCTTGGTCAGCTTGATTTTTTCGGACTGCTTAAAGGCAGGACTCCGAACTTGGAAAACGCGTTTCAAGGGCGATCGTTTCCGGATACGAGGATACGACCTCAAAGTCCGATGCGGAAGGGTCAGGAAACCTGCGAGACTTCGGCCCCCTACTGGGCCGTCAGTTCGGCGTGAACAGGGGCAAGCCCAGAGTGACAGCATCTCCCCGCGCCCATTCTGCCAAGAAACCCATCAGAATGTTGAACACCGCTTTAGGTGAACCGACGCTTTTCCACCTCCTTGCCTTTCTCTCCCACGCTCAGGTGAGCCTGGCTGTGCTTCTGGGTTATCGGGATTAGCTGAAACTTGGGATTGCCGTTGGCTTATATCGCCCAACTATCGGTTCTGCATGCTGCATCTGACGCTTACTCCGCCTTGAACCAAGGCCCGATCCTAAATCGGGCTTCGTCTGGGCTAGCGTAGTTGCCAAAGGCCGTGCGTATCGCCGGCTGCGCCGTCCACGTGAGCTTCTCAAGCGACTTATCGCTTACGGCCTGCATCGCATCATTGCGGCACAGCGCTGGCCGANNAATTACTACCAGCAATGGTTCTGCAACCCAGGCCGCGACATCGTCGCGGGTTCGGTAGTTGCGCTCGCGCTCATCCCCGAGGCGATCGCGTTTTCCATCATCGCAGGCGTAGATCCGAAAGTCGGACTCTATGCATCGTTTTGTATCGCCGTCGTGACGGCCTTCGCGGGGGCTCGCCCAGCCATGATTTCAGCAGCCACCGGAGCGATGTCCTTGCTGATGGTCTCCCTCGTCAAGGAACACGGCCTCCACTACCTGCTGGCCGCCACGCTCCTTACCGGCGTATTTCAGATCATTGCCGGACTTTTCAAGTTGGGCTCGCTCATGAGGTATGTCTCGCGATCAGTTGTGATCGGCTTCGTCAACGCCCTTGCCATCCTCATCTTCCTTGCCCAGCTCCCCGAGTTCAAAGGGCAAGGGCTATTGATGTATGGCATGGTTGCCGCTGGTCTCGCGATCATCTACATCCTGCCGCGCTTCACCAAGGCCGTTCCCTCTCCCTTGGTCTGCATCATCGGGCTCACCGCCGTATCAATGCTCCTGAAGCTCGACCTGCGCACCGTCGGCGACATGGGCGAACTCCCGTCATCAATCCCGATGTTCCTAATCCCGGACATTCCTTTTAATTTCGAAACCCTACGCATCATTCTCCCGTATTCGCTCCCGCTGGCGGTGGTCGGATTGTTGGAGTCGCTGATGACCGCAACCATTGTGGACGATTTCACCGACACGGAAAGCAACAAGAGCCGTGAATGCACCGGACAAGGCATCGCCAACATCGTCGCGGGGTTTTTCGGCGGTATGGCCGGTTGCGCCATGATCGGGCAGTCCGTCATCAATGTTAAGTCAGGTGGACGCGGCCGGCTTTCGACCTTTTGCTCCGGCGTATTCCTGCTCATCCTAATCGTCGTATTGGGCAAGTGGGTAAAACAGATACCTATGGCCGCACTCGTCGCGGTAATAATCATGGTCTCCATCGGTACCTTCAATTGGGCCTCGTTAAAAAACCTCCGCGTTTATCCGAAATCGTCCAGCATCGTCATGATCGCGACCGTGCTCGTGGTGGTCGGCACGCACAACCTCGCGCTCGGTGTCGGTGTTGGCGTTCTCCTGAGTGCGCTGTTCTTCGCCCGCAAGGTCTCCCAACTCATCGATATCACCTCCACGGCCTCCGCGGATGGAACCGAGCGCACCTACCTGATTCGCGGTCAGCTGTTTTTTGTTTCCGCCGATACCTTCGCCAACGCGTTCGACTTCCGCGAGGCCCTGAAGAAGGTGCGGATCGACGTTTCACACGCGCACTTCTGGGATCTCACCTCAATCAACGCGCTCGACAAGGTCGTCATCAAGTATCGCCGTGAGGGCACCGAGGTCGAACTCATCGGCCTCAATCTGGCTAGCAAGACGATCGTCGATCGGCNNACGACAAGCCCGGCGCTATGGACCAAACGCCCGCTCACTAACCCCTACTCCGAACGATCATGCCAACCCTTCTTTCCTGCAACGACGGTTCTATCTAGGGCGGCCAGCCGACTCGGCGCCGACGACCACGTGCTGCACATGGTCGAACACACGGAAAGTACAAACGTGAGGACGTAGCCGGCGCCATCGTCATCAACGCGTCTGACAAACTGATGGCGAGCTCGTGACGCTCGCAGAAGTTCAGGACCGGGCGCCATCGCCAAGGCGGAGGCGATCCTAGCCCGCGCTCCAAGCTACCTCCCCGGCAATTCCTACCTCGGGTTCGGTTGGCCCCAAGCATCGGGAAACGAGCGCCGATCCTTCTCCGAGAATCATGCAACTCCCCGGAAATCGAGCGATGCCCTGCGGATCCAAGGGGCCGGTGACCGGCCGCTCGTATCGCGAGAATGCTCGGCGAACTTCCCCTGCGCGACGCGCGGCGCACATCGGCAGCCCTGTAGGCAGTCCCTGTTCCTCCGAACAACGCCGCCAATAACTATCACGACACCGACAGCTTCGATCGCATCCCGGAGCTGAAACCGTGGCCGCATTTTTGCTCTATCGCGCCACCTTTAACTCAAATCCGCATCCCAGGATCTCGAAAAGCGCTCGTTGTAACAATATACCTATTGCGGTATATTCTTTTAAAGGTATGTACGTCTTCCATGGAGCTGGTTCAAATCTATCAATGTCTCTGCGATCGCACCCGCCTCCGCATTCTTCACCTCCTCACCCAGGGACCGCTGTGTGTGTGCCACTTCCAGTCCGTCCTGCGGGAGCCGCAAGTGAAAGTTTCCAAGCACCTGGCCTATCTACGGACGCGCGGCTTGGTACACGCAGAGCGACGTGGTAACTGGATGGTGTATTCCCTTCCCGCCAAACCCTCGCGTGAACTCGCCGCCAATCTCGCCTGCCTGCAGGACTGCGCGGCGGAAGACCGGACCTTTCGACGCGACGTGGAAAAATTGACCGTGTTGCGCCGCGATCTCGACGGGGATGCCCCCGCATGCTGCGCCAAACCTCAACCGATCAAACGCAAAGGTCCATGAGCACCCACTCCCCCTATCAGGTTCTCTTTCTGTGCACGGGCAACTCCGCCCGTAGCATCATGGCTGAGCACCTCCTTCG
>DKKJ01000377.1:0-184 GCA_002455175.1 Opitutaceae bacterium UBA6669 | reverse complement strand
AGGACAGCCCGTTCAGGCTCATTGGGGTTCGCCTGATCCCGCCGCCGTGACCGGCAACGAACGGACCAAACAGAGGGCGTTTCTCAACGTCGCAAGCCAGATTTCGGCCCGCATTGGGCTGTTCTGCGCTTTTCGCGACGAACAGCTCGACGCCTGGCACGTCCGCCAGATCGGCGAGCAGTTC
>DKKJ01000426.1 GCA_002455175.1 Opitutaceae bacterium UBA6669 | reverse complement strand
GGTCGAGGTGGAGTTTTCCTGGGGGGCGACGGAGGTCAAAGTTCCTGACCTGGTTGACGCCATTGTTGATATCACGGAAACGGGCTCTTCTCTGCGGGCCAACAAGCTTCGGATTGTTTCCACCTTGATGGAAACCAACACCAAGCTGATCGCCAATAAACAGAGTTGGGAAAACCCGGCTAAACGCGCCAAAATCGAGACGATTGCTCTGCTGCTGCGGGGGGCTTTAGAAGCCGAGTCCAAGGTTGGCCTCAAGATGAACACGCCGCGCACCTCTCTCGAGGCCATCACTAAGGCGATTCCTGCTTTGCGTAACCCAACCATTTCTCCTTTGAGCCATCCCGACTGGGTCGCTTTGGAGACGATCATCGACGAGAGTGTTGTGCGCGAAATTATCCCCCAGCTGAAAGCGTTGGGCGCGGAAGGAATCGTCGAGTATCCTCTGAACAAAGTCGTGTACTGAGTGACAACTTAGTCCTGACAGTTGCGATTACCTCCCCGGCACGTTTCTTAACGCCTCTCTTTCCATGGCCACCATCAAACTCGGTCTCCTTCAACATGCGTGTTCTTCCAATCCGGCGGAGAACTTGAAGAAATCCCTTTCGCTNNACCCAGGAGCTGTTTCGCTCACAGTACTTCTGCCAGAACGAAGACCACGCCAACTTCAAGTTGGCGGAGGAAATTCCCAATGGACCGAGCACGGTGGCTTTTCAAAAAATCGCCAAGAAGTACGACGTCGTCATTGTTGCTTCACTATTTGAGCGTCGAGCTTCCGGGCTTTACCACAACACGGCGGTGATCATCGACGCGGGCGGAAAGATTTTGGGGATCTATCGCAAGATGCACATCCCGGACGATCCTCTTTTCTACGAGAAATTCTATTTTACTCCGGGCGACACGGGCTTCCGGGCCTGGCAGACCAAGTATGGAAAGATCGGAGTGCTCATCTGTTGGGATCAGTGGTATCCCGAAGGNNTTCAGCACGGCGCTTGGGAAACGATTCAACGCTCCCACGCTGTGGCCAATGGCTGCTACGTCGCATCCGTTAACCGTATCGGTTTGGAGACGCCGATTGGCGGAGATGGGCTGGAGTTCTGGGGACAGAGCTTCATCGCTGGAACCAGTGGTCAGATTTTGGCCAAGGCTTCTGTCGACCAAGAGGAAATCCTCTTGTCGGATGTGGACCTCGGAAAAGTCGACGTCACGCGCACCCATTGGCCATTCCTTCGGGATCGTCGGATCGATGCTTACGAGAACCTGACCAAGCGCTTTATCGATTAAGGACCTTCCTACCTCCATGGCACGGAAATCGACGGTGTCTTCCTCCCGCGTTTCGTCATCTCCCGCTCAGGGACTACGGATNNTGCCGCTGAGTGGGAACCTCAGGAGGCCGTCTGGCTATCGTGGCCGCATAAACGGGCCTCTTGGCCGGGCCATTTTCGGCCAATTCCGTACAAATTCGCGGAGATCGTGGCGAAGATCAGCCGTTTCCAGCAGGTACGGATCAATATCGCGCGTCCGCTGCAAGCGCGGGCCATGGCTCTCATCACCCGCGCGGGTGCTGTTTTGGAGCGGGTGACGTTCTATCATCATCCGACCGATGATGCTTGGTGCCGCGACCATGGCCCGATGTTCGTGAAGAATGATAAGACGGGTGAGGTGGCTTTGACCGACTGGGACTACAATGCGTGGGGCGGCAAGTACCCGCCGTATAAAAACGATGGCCAGATTCCGCCAAAAATCGGGCGCGCTTTAGGTCTTCGTCGCTTCGAAAAGAAGATGGTTCTCGAAGGCGGTTCTATCGATGTGAACGGACAGGGCCTCTTGCTCACGACAGAGGCCTGCCTGCTCAATCCAAACCGCAATCCGGATCTCACCAAGGAGCAAATCGAGCAAAACTTGCGCGACTATTTGGGGGTTCACACCATCCTTTGGTTGGGCGACGGTATCGTCGGAGATGATACGGATGGACATATTGCCGACCTCAGTCGGTTCTTCGCAGTGGATGGAATTGTCACGGTGGTGGAGAAGAATCGGAAGGATCCCAATTATAAGATCCTCGTGGAAAACTCCGAGCGCCTCGCCTCGCTGCGAACTCCCGCTGGCAAGAAGTTCCGGATCGTAAACCTTCCGATGCCCAAGCCTGCTTACTGCGAGGGACAGCCGCTTCCAGCCAGTTATGCCAATTTCCTGGTGATCAATGGAGCGGTCCTTTATCCGACCTTCCAGCAGCCTCGGCGCGACGCGGAGGCGGGAGAGGTGTTGGCCGGATGTTTCCCAGGACGTGAGATTATCCCGGTTGACTGTCTGGAACTTGTCTGGGGGTTGGGAACTCTCCATTGTATCTCCCAACAGCAATNNGCTTGATCGTTTTGCTCCCATTTACGTGAAAACCACCTCCTTCCTCGCTGCCCTTGGCGTCGCCTTGGTCCTTTTCTCTGGTTGTGAGTCCGTTCGGTCGGACTTCAGCGCAGGTGTGAAGGAAAAAGTTTCCGGCCCCGCGTTTCGCACACAGACGTATGCGGGCGACACCCGAGCAGTGTATGAGTCGGCGCGGACGGCCGTTCTGGCGATGGGCTATAAAATCACCCGTTTTGGTGCCGCGCAGGGAGTGATCGAGGCCTATCGACCTCTGGAGACCTCAGAAACCCTACGGAGCACTCGGCAGATTCGTGTTCGCATCCAGATTTCCCCTGCTCTCGGAGGCAGTGACGTCGCAGTTTCCTTCACCGAGCTGATTGAAAACGATTTCAGTAAGGGGCCAGGGCGTGCGACCGAAAGCGGACTTCGCGACACGGCGCAGTATGAGGTGCTCTTCCGTCGCATTGGCGAAGGGCTGGCCGCGCCCGTTCAAAGCGCCACACCGTGAGGGAAGCGAAAGAGCTCACCCGCGGGTGAGCTTCCAGCTAATGATGGCAGCGGCCAGGGTGGGTATCCCGAAAACGAAGAGTAGGATCGGAAGTTCTTGGGCGACGGTATAGCCAGCTTTATTCACGCCCACCCAGAGGTTGCCGATTGACGCCAGCAGCCAGACGGGAATGAACCACAGCGCAGCTGTGCCCATCTTCGCAACGGAGCCGCCGAGGAACCGACCGGCGAGAAGGAAGAGACCCAAAAGTGCGAAGCCGGCGAGGAGGATCTTGAGCGTGTGCATGGCAACTCAATGGGCGGGGATGCGCATTTCCTGGATCAGCCCGTTTTCGATCTTGAAGATAAAAGTGCTATCTCCACTGAAAAACGAGCTTTTCCAACCCGCGTCGAGGCGGACGACATTGCCCGTGGTGGAGACGGTACGGACGGTGATCGTTCCTTTTGCTCCGATGAATTCCTTGTCACTCCACTGTTTGATGGCGGCGTGACCTTGAAAACGCCGCCCCCAGTCATCGACCACACCCTCGGGTGGGAAAAAAGCCAGGAAGGCGGCTTGGTCGTGCCGATTGACGGCGTCGACGAAGCGGTCGATGGGAATGGGAAGGGGCGGAGTGCTCATAGATCGGATACGGAATGCAGCAGCNNAATTTAACCAGAGGGACGATATCTTCGATCTTCGTCAGACCACCGAGCGCCGCAGCCGATTTGTGGTAGGCAACTGCATCGGGGGTTTCCTGGCCGTAGAAGAAGGGTGTATCCATAGGACCAGGACCGACGGCCGTGACCGAGATGCCGCGAGGACCAAACTCTTTGGAAGCGGCGCGGGTAAAATGCTCCACCGGCGCTTTCATGCCGCCGTACGTGGAGTAGAGTCCTGTGTACGCGGCGAGCAAGGAAGTGACAATCGTGCAGACCTTGCCACCGTCTTCGA
>DKKJ01000293.1 GCA_002455175.1 Opitutaceae bacterium UBA6669 | reverse complement strand
TGAGGAAGGATCACGCGATCTCACCAATCCCCGAAGCGCTCCCCGGGGTTACGCTCCAAAGCATACCGTTTGATGATTGGTGTAAGTTGCACCAAAGCATCGTCAAAGGTGACGCTCGGCGCATAAAGGCGATTGAGGCGATCTCCTTGGTAACTCGCCCCCAAATACAGCGCGTATTTTCCAGGAGCCTTTCCGACAAAACCGATTTCGGCCAAGT
The DNA here is from genome assembly GCA_002455175.1 of Opitutaceae bacterium UBA6669. Lineage (GTDB taxonomy): Bacteria > Verrucomicrobiota > Verrucomicrobiia > Opitutales > Opitutaceae > UBA6669. Next base: position 2,610 of record DKKJ01000293.1, on the reverse strand, counting down.
AAGGACGAGCGCAGCCGTTCGGACATCCGGTGATGCGAAGACTAATCGCGTCGTCGCGCAATCCCGCGGACTCCAAAACACTTTCAAATCGCGCGAGAAGATCAGGCAACGAACGCTCACTTTCCGCGAGCGCCAAACCACAGGTACGAAGTGCCACGCAGGAAAGCGCGTTCAGACGCATACCACTACGCGCGTTTTCCGCCGTCAAACCGTAGCGTGCCAAAACTTCTTCAATCTTGGCTTTCCCCTCGGCAGTAACACCTGAAATCGTCAGGTTCTGAGATGGAGTCAGCCGGAAGTCGCCGGTGTGAAACTCCGCAATCTCGCGGAGTGCACGCTTCATCTCCCAGCCTGGTATGTCCTTGATTCGACCACTGAGTAAATGCAGGCCATAAAACCAGGTACCATCCGCGCAGGCTTGCCAGCCATGAGGGTCCTGAATGGTGGTGAAGTGATAGGAGCGTGAGGGAGCGAAGCTGATACCGGAACGACGTTCGACCTCAGCCTTAAAGGCATCAAGGCCCATGTCTTCCACCGTGTACTTCAAACGCGCGTGCTTACGGTTCGTGCGATCACCGTGGTCCCGCTGGGTGGTAAGTACAGCTGCACCAACAGCGTTTACTTGGTCAGGACGAATAAAACCGACTACGTCAGCAATTCTTGGATACGTTTCCTTGTTACCATGACTCATGCCCTGGCCGCCACCGATGGCGACGTTATACTCCACCAAAGTGTCGTTTTCTACGATCGCGATAAATCCAAGGTCCTGAGAAAATAGATCCACATCATTGGACGGGGGTAGCGCAAACCCAGTCTTGAATTTGCGAGGAAGGTAAGTCGCACCGTACATCGGCTCGACCTCGGGCTCACCACCNNAAACCTGCTGCAACACTGGGCTTCGCTCGGGATTAGGAGGAGCCATCACATTCCGGTTCACATCCCCGCACGCAGCAATCGAGTCGAGGAGTACCTGATGCATCCCCTTGATCAACGGCTTCAAATCACCCTTTAGAACGCCATGAAACTGAAAAGTCTGTCGGGTCGTTAGACGAAGTGAGTGATTGGCATGCAAATCCGCCAAAGAATCCAAAACCAACCACTGCTGCGGAGTACATTTGCCGCCGGGTAACCGGACCCGCAGCATAAAGGAGAACGCTTTTTCTTTGCCTGCCCGCTTGAGCGCAATCCGCTGATCGCGGTCATCTTGGAGATAAAGTCCGTGAAACTTAGTTAGCTGACTGTTATCCTCCGAGATCGCGCCTGTNNCAACCAAGTCCGCAGCAATCGTACCCCGAAGCAGATTCGAGGCGGTTTTGATGCCCTCATTGGCAACAAGGGGCTTGGGAGGAGTCGCCGCAGGGGATGTGGCTGGAACTAAAGTCTCAGAAGTTGACACACCCTGAACCTAATCGATCTCGCCTTTACGGCAAGTCCATTTAGGTTTGTTAGGTAGAACACTCATGAAACACTTCGAGTGAGGGCAAGGATCGCTTCACGCGCAGACGGATACTGAGCGACTAGCTTCTCCCGATCACCCAGCTCAAATTCTTCCCATTTGAAAGAAGGGGAAAGGGTGCATCCCACCAACGTCCAGCCATGGCTATGCGTTTGGGTTGTAAACGACCGAGGCCGCGCTCCCTGCCACACGCCAGCAGGGACAAGGACCTGAGGGCGTTGCCCGTGGAGCAACTCCGATCCAAGAGCAATTGGTTGAATCCGTCCATCCGCATGAAGCAAGAGAAGCTCCAACGGNNGATGCAAAGCGGAGAAGTGCTGTTCCGTGAAGAGCGCATAGATGGCACTTCCCTGTGCTCGCGCTTCGGTCTGGCCATCGATCGTGCGAAAAGAACCAACCGGCCCGACCCACGTGCTTCGAAAGTACCCTCCCTCCTCCGGCAAGGGTTGGAGCTCGAGACGCTGTATGACATCCTTTGCTGTCATAATTTCCTGAATACTGGCGGCCTTTCTTCAAAGCTCCAATAATAAAAAACCGCACCCCAAAGAGTGCGGCTGGTTTCGAGCAGGAGCTCAGTAGCGGTAATGCTCCGGCTTATAGGGCCCTTCCACCGGAACCAGTAGATAAGNNCAACTTCCTCGTCGAGATGCTTCGGAAGACGGTAAACACCCACCTTGTACGTGTTGCGATTTTGCCAGAGGTCCAATTGGGCCAAGGTCTGATTCGTGAAAGAATTCGACATCACAAACGACGGATGCCCGGTCGCACAGCCCAGATTGACCAGGCGACCTTCCGCTAGCAGGTAAATACTACGTCCATTTGGAAGGACAAATTGATCATACTGCGGCTTGATGGTGATGCGCTTGACTCCGGATGCCTTGTAGAGGCGATCCACTTGGATCTCGTTGTCAAAATGACCGATATTACAGACGATCGCCTGGTCCTTCANNCACATAAATATCGGCCACACCGAGAGTGCTTTCGACGGTATTGACCTCAAACCCCTCCATCGCTGCCTGTAGAGCGTTGATGGGATCAATTTCCGTCACGATGACACGCGCACCGAAACCGCGGAGGGAATGCGCTGATCCCTTACCCACGTCGCCGTAGCCACACACACACGCGACTTTTCCAGCGATCATGACGTCGGTGGC
>DKKJ01000343.1 GCA_002455175.1 Opitutaceae bacterium UBA6669 | reverse complement strand
AGATCGTCCTTACCTGTAGGATCCGACCTTTTCTTGATCTCTGCGGGTTGTTCCCCGGGCAGAGGTCCCCCTGGTGTACTCGCGGCTTCCGTTCGTCCACCGTGTATCCGTGGATTCACTTCGTTATGCTCTGGTCGCTTTTTCCTGGGATCAGGCGAGTTAGGAGAAGAGAAAGCGGAGTTAGAGGAGGAGGTCTTCATGATTGACCGTACGCCTTCCCTGGACTCTTGGCCATCCGGCGCATCCCGAGTGTCCTCTTGCTGCATTCTCCCATGTCGGCAGGTGTCCGCGGCTAGAGCTCTTTTCGAAAATTATCAGGAAAAAAAGGAACTGAGCGAGTGTACCTCCGGTCGTCAAAGTCCTATGTACCGCTTCCGACGATTGAATCCGAAGCTGGCCTCGAATCTGGGTATCGAATCCGCACGGTTGATCGTCGGAGTGCAGCCCGACATGCGGTGGGAAGAACTGTGCCGGGAGATCCTGGAGTTTGGTCAGTGGAAATACGCCGCGTATTTTTCGCAAACGAGGACGACTGCAGATGTGTTTCTCATGCGCGCGTTGATTTTTCTTAACACGGTGCTGCTCAGTCCGGTGCCCCAGATCCAAGACATGGTGGGTCACCGCAGCCGGGATGACGTGAGGCAGGACTATGACCAGCTCTGGCAGGCCTTGGTGACCTCCGATGTCTTTGCACGGATGTCAGCGGATGAGCAGGCGTTTTTAATCCGTGAACTTTCTCCGCACATGCACTCGGATGACGCACCGTTCGAAGAAAGGGAGTGAGGTCGGGTTGAGGAGGACTTCCACGATAGGGTTAAGAGAGGGATCGAAGGGCCCAAATGAGCCTCTCATGAAAGCGCTCGTCTATTTTAGAGAGCGACTGAAGGCGTGGCCCAGCGCACGGTAGTCGAGAACAGTGTGGCTCATCTTGCCAGACTCGATCGCAGCGCGATCCGTCAGAGGCTCATCCGGAGAACAGTCGTCCCCTAAGTGGAAAACAAAGCGATGAGTGCCGTCGTCGGCGGCAGGAGAAAACAGGCTCGGAACGATGACCTGCGCTGGCACCGTTTGCACTAACGGCGTGTCGCGGGTGCAAGGAACCGGAAAGTTGACGTTATGAACGATGAAGGATTTCGGCGGATGGGAAATTGACAAAAGCGGGACGAGCCGGGCTGCATGAGCTGCTGACGTTCGCACGGTTTCCAGAAGNNAGCTGTTCGAACATCGCGGAGGTCAGATCCTGGGAAAAGGCGAGGCTAGGAAGACCGTGAACAGCGCCTTCCCAGGCTCCGCCAATCGTGCCGCTGGCAAGGATGAAGCCGAGTGAGGCATTGCGACCGATATTGATTCCTGAGACCACAGCGTCGATCTGCACTGTCTTCGGAAGGAGGTGGGCCAGACCGATATTGACGCAATCGCTCGGTGTGCCGTCGACGGTCCAGGTAGGGCACCCCAAGCCTACATCGATTTGGGCAGAGGTGACGTGCCGATGTCGCGACTTTGCGCAGCCGATCCAGCTCTGTTCGGTTTTTGGGGCGATGACGAACCGGNNTTGGAGGGCTCGCACGAGTTCGTGCAAGAAGACAGAAGAGATGCCATCGTCATTCGTAAGGAGAAGGTTCATAGTGTCGGGATCGGAGCGCGTGCGAAAGCGGGTAGTTACGGTACGGACTAGGTGTTGGCAGGAGCGATCTGGATGTAAAAATCACGACCTTCCCAATGGTCTGCCCAGCGCAGGGTGAAGACCAAGCTCTCGCTCGTGGCCGTATTGTCGCGGGTGGGAAGATCGACACACCAGCAATGAGGTACAGTCTCAATCGCCTCTGTCTCCTGAACCGTTTGCCATAGATCAGCGCTCCAGCGAACGGATACGGGCGCGGGCGTGATGATGCGAAGCTGCTGTCCACGGCGAACCGAGGAGATTTGATGGGAAGGCGTCCATATTTCGTACCGACTCGATGATTTTCGAGAGCGCACGTAGCGTTCATACACCGGCTCTGGCCGGTCGAAGGGAGTGCCATCTTGGCGGCTGCGAACCAAACAGAGGTATTCGGCGTGCGACCANNTTAGATGATTTTCGGGTTGATCATGAGCATCCCAGACTTGCTCGGGAATCATCCCGCCTTGATTGGCAAAACCTTCGATGGTTTTAATCCAAGGGAGAGGATCTCGACCAGCTGCGAGTTCATAGTGTCCTCGCTCTCCGGTCAAAATGGGCCAGGGGCGCCCTTCTCCCGTCCCATCAAAGGCGTGGCCATCGGGTTTTTGTCCGTAGCCGTCGAAATTGTAGCGACGCCAACACGGGCCTTGAGGCAACTCGCGCTTGATGACGTGATCAATGACAGCAACGGAATCCACGACCAATGGGTCATGCGGGTCGCGTATGCCGAGTCGTACCAGCTGCAAAAAATCGCCCCCGACAATAGTTCGAGCGGGATGCAAACCACCACCATTGGCCAGTTGAATCAAGGCGGTGTCGGGAGACGGAGAGGCGATCGGATTTCGATAAGATGCCGGGGTGATTCGCAGGTAGTGGCGAGGCTTGCCAGGCAGGAGCTCACCGCGAGTGGTGGACGTCCATTCGTCGACGTGCGACTCCAACCAATCTGCATAGGCCAGATAGAAATCAGCAGCTGCGGTATCATTACGTTGGCGGGCGAATTCGGCAGCACAAACCAAGCCCGCGATCACTGCAGCAAGAGTTGACGGCGAGTAGCCAGCGTTTTCCTCCCAGCGATCCTGCTCGGTCACCGGTCCGTGGTGAATGAGGTAGCGAGCGGACCGTGACACGAGAGTCCAGGGATCAAAGTCCCGCAAGCCCTGGGAGCGCTGTAGCCTCCAAGCGAGCAGGATGGGCATCGCCACTTCGTCCAACTGGATCCCCTTCCAATAAGGTTCTCCCTCGATCGAGGAATTCTGCGGGATGCACCCATCCTCGCTTTGGATACAGGAAAGCCAAACGAGAGCACGAAGTGGAGATTCGATTTCGTCGCACGCAAGCAGGGCGGAGGCGGTGTGGACCATGTCACGCGCCCATACGAGATGGTAACCACCGCGGTCGCTGTCGTCTTTGGTCTCTCCCCACGGGATACTTAAAGAGGCGACGAATGCGCCCGGAAACACCTTGTCCTCATGGGCGAGCAAAATGCAGAGGCTTAAGCGTGCCATGGAGCCTGCATCCCCCGTGTGGGCGGACAGATCCGTGTGCATGCGGGAGCGATTCCATTGCGTGATGAACTTCTCTCGTTGTCGCGAAAAAGGGGTGACGAGTGCCTGGAGAAATTGAGTGGCGGCGCTTTGCGCGCTGGCTCCGAAAGCGACGCTTAAAGTGAAGGTCTGACTGGAGGAAAGGTCGATTTCCCCGAGCAGCGCCAGATTACCATCGATGGCCGATTCGTACTCCCAATCCATCGTGAAGTTTTCCATCAAATCCTGCCAGCCATCACTGACGCCCACGTATCCGACCGAACGACGGAGGAAGTCAGGTTGGCAGCCAAAAACCAAATGGATGTCCTCGCGATGAGCGTGGAACAGACGCCTACCACCTACCTCCAGGAGGCGCGCAGAGTTATTGCGGCCGGTGCCTTTGACGTGTGGAGCGAGCAGCGCGTAGAGTTTTAACTGACCCTGCAGCGTCGGATCGAGTATCTCCAAACGAGTATGAAGGAGGAAAACAGGGGAGTGTGCTTCGCCGACGATTTCTTTGATGAGCCGGTACCGGCCCTTTCTGTCGGTAGAAGTGATCCGATAAAGCAGAACGTTCTTTTCCGGATATTCGAGACGATGATCGAGATCCCGCTTTTCCTCATGACAGAACGTTTTTCCGTCCGTGATCAGGAGTTGTAAATCGCGGGTATTGGGTACGTCGACGGTGGGATAGTAGAGCTCGTTGACGATCCCGTGGCTGAGCGTGAACCAGACGTTGGAGCTTGAGGAGTAGGCCGTGCCAATCCCGTCCTTTGCACTTGAGGTCCACCGCGGTTCGATTCCCGGCGCGCCCGGGGCAACTAAAGATAAGGTCGTCATACAGGGGGCTTAAGCCTCCCCTTCGACCCGGCAGGTGAAAAGCGATTTCTTACGGGATGTTGGCGATCCCGTGGTCCTTCCGTCATCCTCAAGTAGGGAGCGATGTGAGCGGCTTGCCCTCGCTAACGATAATGCTCACTGCGAACGAATAACATCGAGCCGAGCCATCTTAGGGAAGTACCGCACCTGGCAAACGACCGTGCCTTGAGGAAGGTCGTCTACGGTTGGACGGGGCTTCCATCCCAGGGTTGGCCTGACCAACGCCCGCCGCCGTTTGGGCTGACCGGGAGCATTGCGCGAAACTGTAGAAAGAAGCGAGGAGGACGGAAGCATGGCGGCAAGGTGCTAGATTGGAAGAAGGAGCTGAAACGTGACTGATGATAAGACAGCGGCAGCTCTTCGAAAATCAGGGGAGATGCGCGAGATGGGTTAGGCAAATCCCCGAGGACAATGTTCCGGTAGTTTGTGGACCACTCTACACGCACTGATAGCGTAGATGACCTCGCGCTTGCGGTCGCGCGAAAGGAGCGGGTCCCGGGAAAGGCTTCTGCACAGTCGTCTGCTCCAGTGCGGAACATCTCTCCCGCGATGAATCCGAATACAGAGGTGGACCTTCCTCTAGGAAAGCACACGCCGAAGGGCCTTGGATTCCTGCAGCAGGGCTCGAGCGGCGGTCAATGTGCTGTTTTCGTTCGTTTGATGCAAGGGTGCGGACGCAGCTGAGCGCACCGGTGACGTTTTCTCTNNTAATGAGGTCTTTGATCTCGGGTGCGTTGTCCACGCCGTGAAAAGTGCCGGAATGGAGGGTGTCTTTCGTGGTGTGAGCTTGTCCGTGACCTCCTCCGCCTCCTCCGGCGGATTGCACCCGAAGGTTGGAGAGGCCTAGCAGGCGATCCAGAGGGCCTTGGGAAACCTCCACTTGTTGCAAATTGGCGAAGCTCATCGTCGACTCTTGGAGTCGGAAAAGCCCGGTTCGAATCCGCAGGCTGCGATCCGTGACAATGTACCAATGTTGTTCGAATTCGAGTCGCACCGCTGCATAGGTGACAGGTAACTGAAGGAGGAAGAGGAGCACCGCACCCCATTCTGCGATACGAACCAGGGGGAAAACCCAGGGTGGCCCATGTGCTAGGATCATCGCTAGACTTTCGACAGGACCCATGCGTTGTCCGGACCGTCGTGGGCGTTGAGAGGACTTCTTGACCGCCTTCGTCGACGGATCTTCGGGGGTGAGCGCGAGCTTTTGGGCAGCGTCGGCTGTCACTGCAGGAGCAATCACGGTGGAGCCTGTCACTGGCGACGTGAAACGGGGGGTAGTAGACTGTGTTTGAGACTGAGCCTGCAGTGTTTCCACCCGACGTCCTACATGATAGAGGAAGGTCAGCGAGACGACAATACCCACCACAGCTCCGATTTGACCGATTCCCCATTTCAGCAGGCAGAGCCGATAGTAATTTCGCCCTGCTCTAAAAACCCGGACGGAACCCGGAGCTCCGAGCGGAGGATGTGGCTCGGGAGGGACCAAAGTGGCACGTAGAACCCACTGGCGGATGTGCTCAAACATGAGGATCCGGAGATTGTTGGCGTCGCTCCAGGGTCAAGCGGAGCTCTCTCAACTCGTGGGTTACCTCGTTGAGGACGGAGGCCAGCTCGTTCCCGCCCTGCTCTGAACCAGCGGAAGCTGAGTGGCTGGACGCTTTGCCATGGGAGACCTCCTGGACGCCCCGCATTCGCGAATAAAGGAAGTCACGCACGGCTTCGAATTCTCGGAGTCCTTCCAACGTCATCTCCGCTGTGGCGTTTCCGCTGGCGGTCTGGATGAGCACCTTGGCGAGGCCGAGCCAGCGCTCCACCACATTCGATCGTAGATGGATATCCTGGATACGAGCGTACTGGATGATGATCTCGCGCCGAAACAGGATTCCCCACCGCATGGAGATCCCCTCGTCCGTGAAACGGTAGCGCATCGTTTGATACCGAAAGTAAAGCGGGACTACGACGAACGGAAACGCTGGCGGAAAGGCCAGCGCGCTCAGCACGTAGTAAGTCCAGAGCCGACGGTCGGGCCGTTCGATGCGGAGAATGGCCTCTTCAGAAAGCTGACTCACAAACCGAAGCGTCAGCCTTTTGAGCGACCCAAGAGGAAGTAAAGAATCGAACCCAGCAGGGGCAGAAGGATGATCACAATAATCCACACGACCTTGTTCGAGTTGTTGCTACGAATACAGTCGACCAAGGCGACGATCCAAAGGATGAGGCAGAGAATCCCGAGTACGTAGTTGAGGTCCATACAACCACCTATGAGACGTTTGCGGACCGGAGGCGAATCCGAAGCTCTGGATTCTGTGGATAGGCTTCCATCTTCCGAAACTTTGACAATTCGAGCGAGTTAGCTCACGCTTATTAATGACAATTGATGGCTCTAAAATCCCTGCTTCGTCTGCACCTGTGGTCGGCGCGACTACATCCGACGCGGGACATTTTCAAATCGGCATCGATAGCTTCGTTGAAACCAGCTTCGATCCACGNNTGGAAGCAGATCGCGTGCGCGATCTTTTGGAAGAAATCACGCTCGCGGATGACGTAGGCTTGGATGTCTATGGGATTGGCGAGCATCATCGTAAGGAGTACGTATCGTCAGCTCCGGCGGTGTTGATGGCGGCTGCTGCCGCGCGTACGAGACGAATTCGGCTGACCAGTGCGGTGACGGTGCTCAGTTCCGATGATCCGGTGCGCGTTTTCCAAGATTTTGCCACCGTAGACCTTGTTTCGCAAGGTCGGGCAGAAATCATTTTGGGTCGCGGCTCCTTCATCGAATCGTTTCCGCTTTTTGGGTATGACCTGGACGACTACGACACGCTTTTCTCTGAAAAGCTCGATCTTCTNNCGCAAAAGAAACTTCCTATTCGTATCGGTGTGGGCGGTACACCGCAGTCTATCGTTCGCGCAGCCAATCTCGGATTGCCGTTGGTTTTGGCGATCATCGGTGGAGAGCCTCACCGCTTCCGGCCTCTGCTCGATCTCTATCGAGAAACGTGGAAGCGAGCGGGTCACGCGGGTAAACCGTGGATTGGGCTCCATTCACCTGGGTTTCTTGCGGACACGACGCAGCAGGCGGCAGATGACCATTTTCCCTCTTACCGCGATGCCTTCACGGTGATCGGTAAAGAGCGTGGTTGGGGTGGAGGATCGGT
>DKKJ01000242.1 GCA_002455175.1 Opitutaceae bacterium UBA6669 | reverse complement strand
CGCCAACGTGGGATGCTGGATGAAACCCTCGTCATCTGGGGCGGTGAGTTCGGCCGTACTCCATTCCGCGAAGGGCGTACGTCGGGTGGGGATATTCTTGGACGGGATCACTTCCCTGACGCGTATTCACTTTTTATGACCGGTGGTGGAATCAAGCGTGGCATCACCTACGGCCAGACCGATGAATTGGGCTTTGGCGTGGTGAAGGATCTCGTACACGTGCATGACCTCCAGGCGACGATCCTTCATCTGCTAGGATTCGATCACACTCGACTAACCTTCCGTTTCCAAGGCCGCGATTTTGGACTCAGCGACGTGCACGGAGAGATCGTCAAAGGAATCCTGAGCCAGGCGTGAGTTGGCTCAGACCCGCGCGGGCTANNGACGACTGAGCGTTTTCACGGAGTTTCGTCATGGGCCGACGATTGCCGTCGGCCCATGACGAGAGCTCAGCTTAGCGAACGAGGTAGACCTCAACCAAGGCCGTGCCAGGTCGGCCGCCCACGCTGCTCGCTTGGGCGGTATAGGAGCCTGGAGGCAGCGTCACCAAGAGAACGGCATCCTTGCTCGTGGTTTGTGGGATGGCAAAGGCGCCCGCGCTGGCCATGGCGCTGATGAGAGTGGGGCGGCCGCCCCAATCATCATTCTGGGCGATCAACTCGGGCTGATTTCCCGAGGTGCGGAAAAGGTCCAGTCGTGGGTTTTCTACGGTGTCCTCAACGTTAATACCAAATTGGCCGAGATTAGAACTCACCGCTCGCAGCAGCACAGTCGATCCGGTACCGGGTCCAATCACAAAGCCCGTGGTCGCGACCCAAGAGCTTCCCACGTAAGAGCGGCCTGAGATATTGATCAGTTGGTTGGAGGCGGTGGGGTTAGTTTCGTAGATCTCGATTAGGCTATCCCCGGTGGTGTGCCCTGCTCCGCGCAGAACCGTCGTGTAGGGACCGTTGGTAAGAGGGCGGAGGAGAACGGCGTCTTTGCTGCCGCCCGTGAGCGGAAAAGCGCCGTAAACGGAACCGTCCGAGCCCTGCCAGTCATCGTTACTGTCGAGCATGGTGTCGCCGCTGTGGAGCTCGATGCGAGGATCGGTCACAAAGCCAATCACATTGAACTTACCCAAGGTGNNAATCACATTGAACTTACCCAAGCCGGGGCCGATGCCGCGAATTAAGAAGTTGGTTTCAGCCGGGCCTTCGATCGTGATGCCGGCAATCATCACAAACTGTTCTTGCCCGGTGAGTCCACGCACGGAAAAATTGCTCAAGCGGCCCCGCTGCGTGCCAGAGGTGACCGTGAGCGTGGCGGGTGTGCTGGTAATGCTCGTGACTCCATTGCTGACCGTGACGGTGTAGTTACCCGCTGAGCTGGTAGGAGTATTGCGCACGAGCAAGATCGAGTCGTTCGCTTCGAAGACGGGTTGTCCATCCCGGTTCCACTGGTAGGAAAGCGACGCACCCGTGGCGGTCACATGAAATGCGACGACATCACCGGCGGTAACCGTTTGACTGCGCGGCTGAGTGACAATGGCGAGAGTACCATCGTTCGTGTGAGTCGTCGTGAGCTTGGCCGTGTTACCATTTACGTCGCTCGCAGTCACCGTGATTGTCGTCGTTCCTGACTTAGCTTTCGGAGTGATGACGAGAGACGATCCTGAGATACTAGCTTCGGCAACGGCGGGATCAGACGACTGGGCCGAAAGAAGGACGACGCTTAGCTCGTTGGTGGCGGCGAAAAGGGGGAGCTGTTTTATCGATCTGATAATAACCAGATTTTGTTCGGTCAGCGTATTTCCCGATCGGTTACGCAAAGGCAATTCCGCGAAAGCGCCTGTGTTGGCAGAGCCGTCGACTGCATTATAGGTGGGAACCAAAGAGATTTCTTTAACGATACTCATGCCCGTGCCTAACACCGAGCCGAAGACACTGTAGCTCTGGGTCGTCCCGCTGTTGCCGGGGAGCAGGACCGAGCTGTTATCGACGGTATTGAAGTAGAACTGGCTTGTGGCCGAGTTCGGATCGGATTGTCGGGCTGCAGCGATTGTTCCGTACGTATTGGCTAGGTCCCCTTCTACTCCAATCGGAGTTTTGGAGGGAATAACGCTAGAATAAGGGAGGCGAAATCCGCCTGCCTGCGTGATCGCAGGATCTGAGTTCGCAGAAAACTTAGCGGTACGATGAAAAAATGAGTTATTGTAGGCTCCCGCTTCTACGTACTGGAGAAAGTTGGCCACGTGGTTGGGCGCCCGATCCCGCCTCAAGCCCACATTGAACTTACCGAACACCGTATCGAACTGCACGAAGTCGGTGCCTAAAGTATTGTATTCAATGTAGTGCTGCAGATTGACCGTAATCGGCGCGGCATTGGGGGCTGTGGTCTGGGCGGGGATCTGGTCCGACACGGAGATCGGATTGACCGCATCCGCGGCACGCAGGTTACTTCCCAACAGAATACAGACGGACAACAGGATCAGGCGGCGAGACAGCGACATGGCGAAAAGGGGAGAAGCCCGATTGAACGGGAGAGCGATAGGCGAAATAAATAGGACCGGAGGGTGGAGTGAGAGACGGGCTAAATCCGTCTTTTAGAACTCGCGTTTGACCGAGNNGGAGATCCCCGCCTCCGTTGAGAAGCTGGCCGGTGGGAACGGTGGCGTCGAAGAGGGGTGCTTCGTCGAAGATGTTTTTCACACCACCGAGGAATTCGGTGCCGCCCAGCCAACTTCCGAGACGGTGATTGATGGCGGGTAGACGGTAGCGGATAAAGGCATCGTGATACACCCGGGCAGAAAGACCGAGTCCTGTAGGTTCGAGCGTTGCGGTGGTCANNGGGAAACGTGCTGACCAGCCGGCACCGAAATTTCCGTGGGACCACACCACCGCCACCGTGCTGCGATCGCGCAGTGGGCCAGCGTAGAGAGGCTCGTTGACGAGGTCGACGAGTGGGCTGAAGGGCGCGAGCTGTTGCTCAAACTTGGATTGCAGGGTGTAGAGCGCGCTCAAGTCGAACGTGCCGACGCGAGGGAACTCCTTGCGATAGGCCACCGCGAGGTCCCAGGCCGCCAACTTGGCGGAATAGAGATTTAGAGCAGTGGCGTCGATCTGGGTGATGGGACCAACGGTGTAACTGTCTCCGGCCGGAACATCGCCACGAGTGACTCGGCCGGGCAGCAGCTGCTCATACTTCAGAATGGTCTGCGGACTCAGCAGGTCGACCGCGTCGTCCTTCTTGGTGTTGGTGTAATCCAAGGAAACCCGGAAGCCAGGGAGCGACGCTGGCGAGTAAACCACGCCAGCCGAAACGGTATCAGCGGATTCGGGCTTTAGGTTCGTGTTGCCGCCGGTGGTGACGGTGGGTTGCGCGGCGGTGTTGCCGCGTTGAGGATCGCTGACTGCCCCTGCAGCTGCGAATTGTGGGAGCAGGTAGTAATCGGCGACAGGAAGGTAGCTGGTAGAGTACGAGTTCCGAAGGGTGAGGTCGTTGAGGGGCTTGTAACGTAAGCCGATCAACGGATTGTCGGAGACGTAGTGGAAGCGGGACGTGACGGTCTCTGGGCGCGCAGCCAGGCTAGGCACATTCGCGCTGCCGGTGCTCTTGACGACGGAAGAGCGCAGGGTGTGTTTCTCATGTCGGCCGGCAGCGACCAACTCCAAAAGTCGGATACCGGGGCGGGTCCGACCCTCGTCGAAAAGTGGGATCTTCAACTCGGCATGAATGCCAGAGAAGGAATGCGCGGCGGGGAGAACGCCGGAAATCGTGTCGAGCCCGCTGTCGAAAACTTCGAACTGCCGGCGAGTGACTTTGCGCCATTGTCCACCGAAGGAGAGCGTAGGCTGGATATCGAAGAACTCTGGAAGTGCACCTTCGGCGCGAGCGCGAGAATCCACGCTGTGGATAGCACCGCGTCCCATACGTGACGACGCGTAGCCAGAGAAGAGCTCGGAAAGCTGAGGGGAGTCTTGGAAGACATTCAGCTCACCGGAGTTTACCGCCTCGTTCAGATTGGCGTAGGTCGCGGTTTCCGCGTGATCGATGGAGCGATTGTAGGTACGGCCGTGCTCGACGCGCGCGGTCCAGTCGCGGGGAAGGTCGACGACGAAGCCGGTGGTGATTCCGTGGTGCCAGCGCGAGCTCTCGTGCGGAGCGAGGGTCAGGGAAGGGAAACGGACGCGGACCTGCTGGCCGAAGGGATTGTTGGGTACGCCAACCGGAACCGTGACGTAGGCGTCACTCGAATACAGATAGGTGATCTCTCGGCGGAAGCTCTTTTCGTAGGAAGCATCGACAAAAAATTCCACGTTCGAGGTCAAGCCGTGGCGGAACTCGGCGCGGAGGGAGTCGATGTTGGGTCGACGGTTGAGAAGCAAGCGACGGCCTTGGTAGTCGGCCACGTTCGCAGGGAGCAGAGCGCTGGCCTTGCCGGCGTTCTGAACTAAACTGTCGGTCCCATCTAATTCCACGCCGCGATACCCCGTGGGCAGGTAGACGAAGCTGNNCTCTTGAGGACCAAGGGCGTACCATCCGCGGTTTCCACCCGAGGGGTGGCGCCAAAGAGCAGGTTATCCTCGGGCAATCCGGCGGTGAGGGTCGTTAAGCGAGCCGAGTAGTCTCGAAAGTACGAATAGCGGTCTTGAACCGCCAAGGAGTTGGACGTGCTGGTGGCGGCGAAAACCATCAGGCGGGTGCGACCGCCGTTGAAGTGAGTGCCGTAGCGAAGCTCTGCTTTACGGTTGGCGCTATCCGTATCGAAGGAATTGTCGTAGCCGACTGTGATTTCGCCCCCGGTGTAGTCGCGTTTGGTGACCACGTTGATCGCCCCCGCGGCGGCACCACCGCCCACGTAGGCCGAGGCAGATTGAGGAATCACCTCGATGCGCTGGATCGAGCTGAGCGGAATCATGCTCAGCTTCGACGTCTTGTAATTCATGCCGGTCTCGACGTTCGAAT
>DKKJ01000048.1 GCA_002455175.1 Opitutaceae bacterium UBA6669 | reverse complement strand
GCTGCATGTTGGAAAAACCGAACACCCTGCCGACCCGGAGCAGGGATGGCAAGGAGGAAGCCCTGGTCTCGTGGTGACTACGGCGTGACGATCTGCAAATGCACGTACGCGAAGACCTTATTTTAGCCATTTGTTTGCTGAAATCCGCCTCGGGTCCTAGGCTGAGCCGAGTGACCACCTGATGAAGAAGCAAACTCGGGATGCTTTAGGGGGAGATACCGTAGGGCTTCTGAAGTCACTGTTTTGCTGGGGGAAATGTCCCAGCCTTTCAAGCGCGTCCCTCCCCATGGCGAATCAGCGCCGATGCGAGTACGTTAGGTTCTGTCGGGCCGGTTGGGTGCAACCCGTCTGGCCCGGTGCCTCTTCGTCCCGGTGGCCTTCCGCCTCAGTCATTCGAGCTCATTCTTATGAAACTACCTCCTCGTCACCTCGCCCTGGTGGGCTTCCCATTTACCGTCGCTGCGATCAGTTGCGTCGCCCTGTTAGCGTCCCCCGCTTCCACCGAGGGAGCGTCGCCAGAGAAGCCCGAAAGTCAGTTCCAACTTACGACCGCAGATGCTCTAGAAGGAGAGATCCGCGCTTCGCAGTTGCTGGGGAAAAAAGTCTACGACAGTGAGCAAAGACGTGTCGGCACCTTAAAGGACATTATTTTCACTCGAGAGGCGATCAATCTTACTGGCGCCGAAGCGGTCCAGAACCGAGCTAATCGAGACGGTGCGAATCGGGACATTACGATCGCGGGTATCACGACCAACACTACGGAAAATCCCGCTAACGCTTTGCTGGGAGATCGTGCCTCTGGACCGAAGGAGGCACACCCACCTGAAAAAAAGCAGAACTCCGGAGAAGCCAAAGCTACTGAAAAGAAATCCACCGCTGCTCAACAGGAGACTCCTTCCCCCAACGTTCCCCAGTCTGTTGCCGTTATTGCTGTTGATGCGGGGATTGGTCCCACTCGTCTTTTCCGCGTACCCTTCTCTGAAGTCTCGCTGGACGTGGCACAGGATCGTTTGATGCTGGCAATCAAACGGGAGGCTTTGGAATAGGGCTCAAAGCAGTCTCAGCTTAAGGAAAGCTGCCATGGTGGACTGCAAGGCCGTACGAGCGCGCTCCGGGGGATAGGCGCTCGTACTCTTTTCGAGGTTTCCGATCACGCGTCGGGCGCCAGCCCTTCGGGCCAAGGCTGGCCGACGGGAGCCCGCCATAGAATATCGCGATCGATGCGTGGTTTGCGGTGACGGTATTTTTCCATCAGGCGGATCTTATTTCGGAGATGTTCTCCGAGATTTTTTCCGTAGATGAACGTGTTTTCACCGGTTTCAGAGACGACCATGAACTCGGTGGGGGAGTTTTCGAAGTGATCGAGGAAGCCACGCGCATTTTCTAGCTCCAGGTCGATGGCCTTTTGTAGGAAGGTTTCGTAGCTCTTCCTTTGTGACGCCGACGTGCTGGCGAGGTTACCATAGACACCCGAGCACCACGCGGCGACACTGCGCAACGTCGTCGCCCAGTGGCGATAGCCACGGATGCGGTCGCGCAGATCGGACAGAACGGCGGTGGCTTGCGTGTCGTCCTCACATCTCGAAAGTGCGGCCTGGATGTGCGCTTCGGTTTTCGCGATGCGTGGCAATAGATTCTTGTCGAAGCGTGGGACCATTTTGTCGGCTGACTCGCGAGAGATCAGTTCGAAGAGCACGTCTCTCCCGAGATCATTGATCCCTGGATTGTTGTGTTGGAAGCAGCCGTGCCTCTCGTAGTAAAATCGTTCGGCGGCAGGAATGGCTTCGATGTCGGGGACAAGAGGACGGTCAAACGTGCGTTGCCAACAAAAGCCGAAACCGCAGAAGAGTGGTACGATAGGTTGCCACGTCACTGCGTCCTCGAAGAGTGCCCAGGCCTTCGCCAGCGCTGGCCCATGTTTCTTCCCAGCGAGGCGTGCCGCTTCATCAGCGAGCACTTCGTCAATACTGCGTTCGGGCATGAATTGCGCTGCCCGGATCGCGAGCGGATTTGGCGAGTAAGGAGCGGCAGCCGTATTGGCGAGCCCACCCATGGCGCTGACCAGTTTGATGTCGNNCAAACTGGGCCAGGAGAATAGGTGAGGATGGGTTCGATGCCTTGGGTGCGCTCCTTTTCGAGTTCCGGCTTTTCTCTCTCGTCCAACTGACAATGGAACATTCCGCCAGCGACTCCCAATTGGTCCGTGTAGTGAGGGTGGCTATACGGCAGGCTATAGCCACGGGCGAGCATCGATGGGCCTTCCCAGTGCACCCCACGACCGAGTTCGCTCTTCAAGTGCTCATGCTCCACCTTGAAAGGCTCAATGCGCAGACTGAGTTTGAAGTCCGGATTTAGTTCTGCGGCGGCCTCGCGAAGATTGCGCAGGAACTTGCCGATGCTCTTGCCCGAGGCTTCGGCGATTTTTTCATGACTGCGCCATTCCCGGATCATGAACGGGCCGCCGTTTCGACCGACGTACAAGGACGCTGTGTGTTCGAAGCCGCCTCCGCTATCGTTGGTCCAAATCGACATAGCGTCCAGATCGGGGACATGCTTCATCAGCGCTTGGACCGCCAGACGGTAATGTTTTAGCGTAACGGGATGATCCTGCGCCATTGTGTAGCGAGGGAGGCGGGAACGGAACGGGTGGTCGATGCGTGCTCCGCGGAGCGTGGGATAGCGTTGGAAAAAGCGCTCTGGCNNCATGCTGCGGGGCTCATACAGGCAGACCGACGGTTTCAACCCGTACCTGCGTCCGAGAGCGGCTAGATTTTTTAGGCGCTCCAGATTCGCATCGATGTACTGGGCGGGCCAAATCCCGCGAGTCAGGGGCGTGTCTATGAAGTGATTGAACCCGGGGCAGTAGGTATAGAACTGGGAATAGTATTCGCCCGGGACCGAGTCTTCGTAGGGGAAGGAGGCTTGAAGGCTATTGACCTCAACGTGGGTGAATCCCGCTTCGGCGAG
Organism: Opitutaceae bacterium UBA6669; assembly: GCA_002455175.1. Lineage (GTDB taxonomy): Bacteria > Verrucomicrobiota > Verrucomicrobiia > Opitutales > Opitutaceae > UBA6669. The sequence continues at coordinate 3,750 of DKKJ01000048.1, read as the reverse complement.
GGTGGCGGCGTAGTGCTCAGGAGAAAAGTTGCGATTGGATTTCCAGTATTGCGCAAACGAACCATCCCAGATGGGGCGATTCATCTCGAAGCTTCGACGGAGGAGGATGCCTTCGGCGAGTTTTTCACGGGTTACTCCGGAGACTCCGTGGCTGAGCAGGCGGACTGCAGCGAAGAGCCCAGAGCCTTCGCTGGCCACCACCTCTCCTTTACCTTGGTCATCCACACGCAACCATATCCAGCCCGTGGCTTCACCCGCCGCCTTGGTGACCGCCGGAAACCACTTGCGACTGGCTAGGGCAATGGTAACGCCCGGGCCGATGCGATTGGTTGCGGAGAGGGTTGCACCGGACAAAGCCGCGAGTTCGACGGCTGCCGTTTTCTCTACGGGTTCAAACCGGGTTGGGTAGCTAACGGATGCGATGGCGAGGCGAGAAGTGGGAGTATGCGTGACGCTCATAGAGGTAAATCGAACACAAGGGCGAATCCGGCTTTGTGGCAAAGCGCAAGTCCGTCACGGTCGGTACGCGCACGGGTCGCCTAGCGATCTCCCAGGAGGCAAGTCGAAACCCACCGATTCCTACCTAACTTTTCCCAAAAACTGCATCGTTCAATTTCCTCGTATCTGCATTTTCAGTGTTCATTTCAACTCGGTTTCGGGCACTGCTTTGCGTGCGGGCCCCTATCGGGAATACTGCGTACCGTTTGTAATGGTGATATAGTGGCTGGCCTTGCTTAATTTGNNCGTGGCCATCTGTCATTTGGGATTAGCGAAGGCTCCTGCTTGGGTGGGAGCGTGGCGCCAGGTTGACGACCCTAATCGTGTGATGGTCGTTACGGATACCTACTGGAGTCAGACCGCCTTTGATTTGGGGAAAAAAGAGTTCCGTCGCACGATGGGCGGTCCTTATACGGTTACGGGCGACGAAGTGAGGACCCGAATCGAGTTCGATTCTGCAGATGCGAAGAACGTAGGGATGACTGTTCGCGGACGCCTGACTGCCGACGAAAAGCAGCTTCGCTGGATGGAGGGTGGTCAGGTGGAGACCTGGACCCGCATCGATGCGGCAGAGTCGCCTCTGGCGGGCGTCTGGCGAATCACGCAACGGCTCGAAAACGGCAAGTATGGAGAGATGCCTCTCCGTGCGCGGCGCACCTTGAAAATCCTTTCGGGAACGCGTTTCCAATGGGTCGCCATCAACGTGGAAACGGGTGAATTTTCTGGCACGGGAGGCGGCACCTTTACCTTCAAGGATGGAAAATACACGGAGAACATCGAGTTCTTCTCCCGCGATGGAAGTCGCGTTGGGGCCTCTCTAGATTTTAGTGGCTCTGTCAAAGGTGACCATTGGCACCACCAAGGGAAAAGCTCCAAAGGAGATCCTCTCGACGAGGTTTGGAGCCGCTTCAAGCCAGAAGTGAGGTAGGAAATTTTGTTATCATTGAAAAGCGGAAGCGCTGAAATTGCAGCGAAGCCTGAGCCGCTGCCGAGATGATGGTCTGTCGTCTGCTGGGGCGATAGACTCTGTGGATGGTCAGTGCGACTGCGTTTACCCGGGACTAGCCGCCGACGGGCGGTCACACGGGAAATCTATGTGATTTCTCCGGCGAGCTTCTCGGTGGTTTTTGCCGCTGCCTGTGCAGATCGCTTCTTGCNNGCTGGTTTAGGGTGCGCCTGCAGCGGTGATTTTTTGCACGAGTCGACCGACGTACGATTGGTAGCGGGGATGCGGTTCACCGTCTTGAGTCGAGATGGAGGCAATGACGGGTTTTAGAGAAGAAGCGCGATCGCCCAGCTCATACACCACGGTAAGGGCGGCTAGGGTGATCAGGGTTCCGTAGCGATCGGGGGATACGAGATCCTTCAATGTATCGAGTGCTTTTTGTCGATCGTCGGGTGAACCGTAGCGACCGAGGACCTCGGCTGCTACACACCGGACCGAGGGCGATGGGTCAGAAAGTGCTTCGCGGAGTGCGGGGTGGTGAGGGACAGACCTCGCACCCTTCATGAGGAAACCCATGGCGGCCCAATACCGAACTCCGCTTTCGGTATCCTTCATGCCTTCGGCGAAAACTTCCAATGATGACTGTGGGATTGAAGCTTGGTCTGCCATTTTCAGAACGCGCTCTGCAGAATAGCCGGTGGGAGTGCGAGCGAGTTCATACGGGCTCTTCGACCATTGAGTCGCCCGAGCAAACATCTCCGCTTCGGGAAGGAAGGTGATGTCACGAGTCTGCTTGAGGTGATCCGTGAGCGCGGCTCGCAGACGGGCGAGTACAGGCTGCGACGCGGGATCGTGAGCAAGATTGTGGACCTCGTCTCGGTCCTGACTCAAATCGTAGAGCTCTTCCGGGAGACGGGGAGTTTGCCAGAATATGGACTGGGCCTGGTTGGTTTTTTTTGCATCGAACAGCTCGCGCCAGATTCGAGTGGTTGGGGTTTCAAACTGATAGAGGACGTGCTGCCCCTGTGAGACGTGCGTGAAGAAGTTTCGCAAGTAGATGTAGCGGCCATCCGTGACGCTCCGAACCAAGTCAGGAGCTTCGTCCATCCGCCCTCGTGAACCGAACAAGTAGGCAGGTGCATCCGCAGCGTAGATACCGGCAAATGCGTGTCCTTCCATCCACTCGGGCGGTCGGATGCCGGCTAGGCTGAGAAGTGTGGGGGCAAGGTCGACAAAACCGATGAGACGATCGGAGGAGGCCCCGGGGCCATATCCTCCGGGCGCAAGGTGCTGCCACTTTTGGGGGAAATAGACCACGAGAGGCACGTGCAGACCTGAGTGCGAAGGCCACCGCTTGCTCCGCGGCATGCCACTGCCGTGGTCACCGTAGTAGAAGACAATCGTGTTTTCGGTCAGGCCATCTTCGGCAAGTTCGGCCATTCGCTTTCCCGCCTCTGCATCGGCTGCGCTGACCGCATCATAATACTTAGCCCAATCTTGTCGCACGTCTGGGGTGTCGGGGTGGTAGGCAGGGACGCGCACCCGTTTGGGGTCGGTTACGAGGGTGTGTGGTTTCCTTCGGATTTGGCTTTCGTGACTCTTCTCTGAGTTGNNACGTGCCGAAGAGTCGGTCCACGTCGTAGATGGCGTAGGCACGTTGTAGTCTTCCTTACGATTGTTGCCACAGTAGTAACCCGCGTCCCGGAGATATTCTGGGAAAAGGCGCATCTCTTTTGGCAGGGCAATCATGGACCTCATGTGAATCCCGCCGCTGCTGTGGGCGTGAAGCCCCGTGATGATCGCCGTGCGTGCTGCAGCACAGACGGGATGATTAGACCAGACCGTGGTAAAGCNNCACCGTGATCTTCGCTGGTGAGCCAGAGGATGTTAGGTCGCTCAACGCCCCAGCAGGCGATGGTGATGAGAGCGGTGATGAAGCCGACGAAAAGAGGTCGCATTCGAAGGCGCGTTCGATTCATGGAGGTCTAGGTAGGTTCAACGGACGTCGTCGAACGACTTTCACGTGACTGAATGCTAAGATGCCGAAGGACACACCCGACCGATCGCTGTTAGCGAGGGCTTTTTCCAACGACGAAACGCGAGGTCGATCGACCCTGTTGCGATCTGATCGAGAATAGCTTGTTTAATGAGCATTCCACTCCAGACCGATTTCGAGTCCACTAAGGTGCCTTTGTCAGGAGTCCACGGCGTTTGAGCCAGGCTTCCGCGGGTTCTGGCCAGCGGGTGACTGGCAGCTCTTCTACGGGACGAAGCCCATAGCCGTGTCCGCCGGCGTCATAGACGTG
>DKKJ01000002.1 GCA_002455175.1 Opitutaceae bacterium UBA6669 | reverse complement strand
CCCGCCAGGTCGCCAATTGTAGACCGAGTTTTACCAAAATCCAAAGCCCCACTCCCGCCACCAAAAGAATCGGAAGGGTTCGCTCCCAAGCCGCGAACGCAATCAACAAGCTTTCGCCAGCCCAAACGGTTCCCCCTACCAACAGCGGAGTCCACAACACGCAGCCGAGAGCAAACCATCCTAGAAACGGTAACCAGGGCACTCTCAAGATACCCGCAGCCAAATAGGCGGNNTAGGCGCACGCCGGGCATGAACCGCGTGGCCAATACCAAGCGTCCCCCATGCGTTTGGAACCAGCGCTCGGCCCTAAGTAGAGAATCTGCCGAGACTCGTCGCTTTACCCATCGGTGATCAATCAACGGACGACCCACCGCTCGACCAATATAAACCAGGAGAACATCCCCCATGAAAATGCCGACCATACAAGCACCGAGAACCGGCCAAAAAGGAGCTTTTCCTGCTGCGACCAACAAACCGCCGCCAATACAGGTCAAGTCTTCACTGAGCAGCGTAGCCAGGGCCAGGCCGATCAAAGCGAGCCAGAGTGAGCCACTCGAAAACTGCGAAGCAATGGATTCCGAAATCATCTAAGCGAGAAATCGCCTTCAGCCATAACATTTGCGGGAACAGTAGAACTTCGGCTCAGAGCACGAACTCCTCTCGGATCCCTTCGCCTTCTTCCCACTGCAATCGTTCGTAAACGAGTCGCCGTTCCCCGGAACCCACTGATATTTCAGTCATACTCCGGGTCCGTCCATCAGGCCGCCGCATGCGGATTGATTCTGCTGAAGGCAGTGAAGGTCCACCGCGATGAAATTCTCTCAACCCAAGCCGAGAGCGTTCACTAATCGCCTCAAACCGCTCACGTCGGATACGTTCCACCTCCTGGGTGCGAAAGGAGGACGATGTCAGGAAAGACGGCGCGGTCCCGATGGTTAGGTCGATACCATCCCACCGACACCAGAGCCCCTCACCTTCAGCTGCAATCGTCACGAGATGAAAGGGTCGATAGTCCCGTAGATCGATTTTTTGAATACGAGAATGAACGTCGTGCAACGCTCGGGCGTCGGCAACTTTGTCGGGAAGTTCTCCTCGGCTTCGAAACAAGGTAACCGCCTCCTGATGGCCGGTGCCATACGACGAATCAGGATAGTAGTTGAGGAGGCACGCAGTCAGCCCGAATTCGTTGAGCGAGATCCAGGTACCGCCGTGCTCGCTATCGCGGGGAGCTACCGTGCGGACTGTATCTTTGATCCGAATCGCTGGGGCGATCTCCGGCCCGCGACGATCCAGCTCATCACGATTGAAAAACAAGTCGTAACCGCCTCCGGGAGACGGCAACCAGGTTAACGTGCACATGCGGTGGAGCGAGCCTGTGCCTGCCGATGTCGGAGCGTCGACGGAGCCATTCCGAAATCAGAACCGGGCTCATTCCCCAGAAGGCGACAGCTGATCGCGATCAGAGCGTAATGGTGGACCGTATGGCTGAGTAACATTTCCAACTCTCTGAGTAGCGAAGAGTCCGTCCAGGGCTCAGTCGCCCCTGGTGGCGCGGTCTCAACTCTCACCTTAAGGGATCGATTCGGAGCGAGTGAGACCTGCTCCAGTGCCTGTACTAACGAAAGCAGCCGAGCCCGCGCCACTCCTGAGTCGTTTTCCACAGCTGAGTCACGCTGTCGCGCCTCATAATCTATGTGCCCACTCTCCAGTCCTCGAAGGAACTCCTCATAGTGTTCCACGACATGACGAAAATGCCCCCCCAGAGAAGATCCAAAGCACACCGCTATCGCAGTGCTGTACTGGTCTGGCGTGACCGAATCGAGCAGGGCGATTCCCTGGTGAAGGAGGTGTATGTTATCCCGGGTNNACTACTGCGAAGCATGTGAGAGAAGTTTCTGAGAGTGTTTTAAAAGGTCACGAATACGAGCATGTGGCAATCTCGGCGCGGCTTTTCTGCACTTGGCGGAGTACGAAGTTTCTCAATGCGCATTCCACAAATACCTTAACTATCTCTCCAGGATAACTCTACCCAAGTTCGTGTTCTTGGCGCGCAGCCTCTGACTGAACTCGCCAGGCTAGAGCCCGTCACTTTCGCTCGAATTCTCTTTCTTCGCTTCTACGCTGGTGGGGAAACTGGCTGCTAGTAACCTGGTCAGTCCAGATCTCCCCGGTCTCCGGCAACCTCTCAACTCTGGCCCCTTTCATATGCCTCTGCCTACCACGACTCGTCGCCGCTTTCTGCAAACATCCGCTGCTGCAGCGGCCGCTCTTTCGCTCCCGCGCCTGGCGTTTACCCAAAACACTCCTGCCGCCGTTAGTAAAATTCAGGTGGCGTGTATCGGCATCGGCCATCGGGGATGGTACGCAGTATCGGAACTACTTAAGTTGCCCATGGTACAGATTGTCGCCGTCTGTGATGTCGATGNNTATCCGGATTTCGCCCAGGTCCCTCTTTTTAAAGACTACCGGGAGATGTTCGCAAAAATGGGAGATCGCATCGATGCCGTCACGGTATCCACTCCCGACCATCATCACTATCCCGCGACCATGATGGCACTGCAGCGCCGGAAGCATGTTTACGTGGAGAAACCGCTCACCCACACGGTCGGCGAAGCGCGAGCCCTCCGCCTTGAAGCAAAGAAGGCCGGCGTGATCACCCAAATGGGCAACCAGGGTCGCGCCACGGAGGGCATCCGTTTAATGAGAGAATGGACGCAAGCAGGCGTCTTGGGCGACGTGCGCAATGTCGTCGCGTGGTCTCCCGAGTTTCCTGAGCTGGTTANNGATCTCTGGCTAGGACCCGCAGAAAAACGTCCCTACAATTCGATCTACGCTCCGCGAACCTGGCGAGGTTGGTGGGATTTCGGTTGTGGAATGTTGGGTGATTGGGCGTGTCACACGTTGGATGGTCCGTGGTGGGCCTTGGATTTGGGAGCTCCAGAATGGGTCGAGGCGGAGTCTGGTCCGCTTAGTCCCATCAACGTGCCCGAGTGGTCCGAAGTGACCTATCAGTTCCCAGCGCGCGGCGAACGCCCTCCCGTTGTTCTCAAGTGGCTGGAGGGATCCCGAAAGAAACCGTCAGCACCCTCGGTCTGGGATCCTAAGCTTCCTTTTCCCGAGAGAGGCATGCTCATGCTCGGCGACAATAACGTACTCTTCTCACCCAATGGCCGACCTGACAGTCCTCGACTGCTTCCGGATGCCGTAATGGAAACGTTCAAACGTGACCGCCCTGCTCCCACGCTACCCCGCGTTTCGGGCGGTCCAGTCAAAGAGTGGATCGACTCCATCTACGGCGTCGGCCCGACTCCAGGATCGAACTTCGACTATTCGGTTCCGTTGACCGAAATGGTGCTCCTTGGAGTGGTGGCTCAACGGACAGGAAAGCGCATCGAGTGGGATAGCATCAATGGACAGATCACCAACGAACCTGCTCTGAATCGTTACATCGACATCGTCGCTCGCGACGGCTGGAAAGTCTAAACCATGAAACGCAAACGGTTCCTGCAATCGGTCCTCGGGGCAGCAGCAACGTTTCCCCTATTTCGATCGACCGCCTCCGCACAAACGAATTCCAGCAATCAAAAGGTAGGCGAGGAGATCCAATCTCGCGCGCCGCTTCCCGCTCTACCTGAGGGAGCTTGGTCGTTGGTCGCCCTCCCGGACACACAGGCGATGTCCCTGCGCTTCCCCAAAGTATTTCGCCATCAAACCGAGTGGATCGCCGCTCAACGCGAGACCTATCAAATTCATTTTGTGGTTCACGAAGGCGACATCGTCGACCGCAACACCCACCCCGAATGGCTCAATGCTCGTCACGCGATCGATGCGCTGGTTGATGCTAGAATCCCCTTCTCGCTCCTACCCGGCAATCATGATTTGGGTCGCTGGGGACGAACCGACGACCGTTCGTCGTTGATGAGTGAGTACTTCCATTTCGGCGACTACCGAAACAGCGCCAAGGTTGGGTACTTCGAACGAGGCCAGATCGAAAACACATGGCATGAAGTCAACGTGCCCACAGGAAAGCTACTGGTACTTTCGCTGGAATTCGGGCCCCGCGACCTTGTACTCGACTGGGCCAATACCGTTGTCGCGGAGCGACCAGACTTCGACGTCATCGTCGTCACGCATGCCTACTTGTACCACGATGGAACGCGCTACGACTGGGCGAAGAAAGGCAAGGAACAGACGTGGAACCCCAAAGATTATCCTCTGGGTAAACAGCCCGGCGGAGTGAATGATGCGGAAGAAATGTGGACCAAATTTGTTTCGCGCCACGGCAACATCCGCTTCGTCTTGAGCGGACACGTACTAAAGAACGGAACGGGCTACCTTATCAGCGAAGGTGCCCACGGAAATCGCGTTCATCAGATCCTGGCTAACTATCAGGCGGGAGTGGTGCCGGATCGTGGCTTCGGAGGTGCCGGTTTCCTCCGATTGATGCACTTCCTCCCAGACCACCAGACGGTCCAGGTGAAAACGTATTCGCCGTGGTATGACCAATGGCTAGTGGAACCCGAACATCAGTTCACGGTTACCCTCTAGAGATCCAGGAAAACGATGACCCTCGCGCAGCGCAGGGGTCATCGTTACGACGTACTCAAGCGACGGTGACTTCTTCCCGTCGGCGAATCGGTCCCGAGGGAGCCTTCTTTCTCGCTTGGCGTTCCCGGCGTTCCAGCGCCTTCAACCGGAGTCGGTCAAAATAGAGATAAACAACCGGCGTGGTGAACAAGGTGAGGGCCTGACTGAGAACCAAGCCGCCCACGATGGCATAGCCGAGAGGCTGACG
>DKKJ01000008.1:1368-8126 GCA_002455175.1 Opitutaceae bacterium UBA6669 | reverse complement strand
TACCTGGTAAGGTCAAAAGAATAGGAAGGCCGACAAACGTGAGATTTCCTCGGAACGCCGCCTGCACCCACGTTCCTTGCCCACTCGGACTCACCCGTAAGAAACGCGCAATTCCCCAAGCGCTGCCCACAGACACTCCCGTAGCCACCACAAGCACAAGAAGCAACCGGCCAGCACTTCCATCACCATGCTCTGCCGTCGCCAAGCTGACTACCACCAAGACAGGCAATCCCAACCAATACGTCAGCTTGTTGACACCGACCAGAAACTGCGGACCAAAAAAGCCACTGCGCTGAAGGACCGCGCCGAGTGCGATCGTCGCAAACAAGGGAAGAAGCAGAAGGAGAATTTGCACAAGGCTCAGGGATCGAAGGGCGAAACCGGCCGAGACTGCCCAGCTCTTAAAACAGAGGCGAGTACAGCGTACAGCATACCGGCTACACCAACGCGCCGCGATCGTCGACCATCACGAGGCCTCGCGCTCACCGCATTCGACCGAACCAGATCGAAGGAGTAGCATCGCCTTTCTCACGCTCGCCAATCCCCTGGCCGGTACCGCCACGGACCACCCCAACGGTGTCGCCANNATAAAGCCGCTGCTCCGGTTTCCCCGGGAGAAGCCGTCCCCAGCCCGAGCCCGATTCGTCGCGCCAAAAACGCAGCTGCTGCTCCCACCAATTGCGACCACAATAGCCCAGGTGGTGCAGTTGCATGCGACGGATCTCCGCGAAGATTTTCCGGCGCTGTCGCTGGCTCTTTGTCGCACCGTGCTCCCGAGAATGCGCTAGAACCTGGGGAAGCCGAAAAAAGCGAGCTCCTCCGCAGGCCAATCTCAGCCAGAACTCGTAGTCGAAGGTATTGTCGTAGGCCGGATCAAACATGCCCCACCGCTCATGCACCCGTCGTCTCCAAAAGGTCGCCGGCTGACAGAGGAAACAATGCTGGACCAAAACCTGAAAGTTAAAGTCCACGGTGGGGTAAGGACGAGCTGGAGTTCCATCCTCCTTCACGAACCAGGCATCGCCATACACCACATCCACCTCGGGGTGTTCGTCGAAAATACGGGATACCGCCTCGAGTGCACCCTCCACGAGGACATCATCGCTGTTGAGGTAGCCACAGAGTTCGCCGTCTAAAGCGGACAAGCCCGCGTTGATCGCCCGGACCTGTCCTCCATCTGGGCGGCTTAGCCAGGTCACGCGATCGCCGTAAGACCGCAGGATCTCCACCGAACCATCGGTCGAACCTCCGTCGCGTACCGTGTAGCGACATTGCACCCCAGTCTGCATCAACACGCTATCAATCGCGGCGCGCAGGAAGGGCGCTTGATTGTAAGAGGGCGTGACAAGAGCGAAATCAGCCATGCGAAGGACCACTTACTCTGCGGAGAGAAGAAACGAGGCCGACAAAAAAAATCTCCGCCTCAAGTGAGGCGGAGATCGGAAATTGAAGATGAGTCGCGTGGTAGTTCCACACGACGACCATCTCAACCATTAAGCGGACTGGAGGAACGCCAGGCGGGAAATCTGATCGATGACTGCGTTGATGCGGGGCGCGAGCACCGCCTTCAACTGCTCGGTATCGGTGATCGGCTTGCCGCTGTCTTGCACCGAGAAGAGACCCGCTTTGACCTTCTCTGCCATGCCCTCAGCGAGTCCATTCAGGTCACGTGTACCGTCCATCAGAGCAATCACATGACGCGAGAAGGCGTCCATGCGAATTGAAGTGTGGCGCAAGTTGGTGACGTGACGGGGTTCGTTGAGCGCCTGGTAGCGTGCAAGGTCGGTAGCCTTCAGTTTGCCTTCGTTCTTCGTCGCCACCTTGACGGGAGCGATTGCGGTGACGTCGATCAAGCCACGGCTGTAAAGGAGGAGAATCTGCTGAGCGATGACGGCTTCTTCCCGAGCTTCGATGCCACCTTCGCGAACGGCGGCCGCTCCACCCGACAGGCGGGNNTGTGCGTCGACCAATTCCCCAAACGAGAGGTAATTCGGCGAAGCCTGAGCCACAGCGACCAAAATGGCTTTCACCAACGCGCTGTCGGAAGAGAAGGTGATACCCGAAGCCAAACGGAACTCTTCCTTCTGACCGGGTTGGAAGTTGACGTCTTCCTTCACGGGACGGGCTGCAGAACCAATGTGGAACTCCTTCAGCGCGATCGCGTTGATATTGCGGACCACCTTAGCATCCTTCTTGACGAGCAGGGTCATGCGGAACATGCGGTTCCGCAAAAAGTCCATATACTGTTCCATCGCAATGATGTTGCGACCGATCTTGCCCAAGGTTTCTTGAACCTGGGGAGCAAAATTGGCAGCGAGCATGGAGCTGAGTTCAGGCTCTCCGAGGTACTGCAGATTATGCTTTCCGGCCGAAGAGACGAATTCGTGGAAGTAAAACGCGCGGTTCTCTTCTTCGAGGAAATCATGACGGAGGTAACCGTCCTGCCATCCCTGCATCTGGGTCAGCTCGTTCTTGAGGAACTGGCCATAGGGATTGTTCTCTGTTGAAACTGAATCCACCAGGAACTTCAACAGTGCACGCGATTGACCGATCTTCTGCTGGACGTCCGTAAATTGCTGCGTGTGGAACAGCATCATGTCACGGATCATACCGCGCATGTGCCAGCCTGGCAGTGCGTTATAGCTAATGTAAGCGACGCCGTTTTCAGTCAGTGAGGAATCGCACAGGCTCAAAATCTTCTCGCGAACGGGCTCGGGAACCCAGCTGTAAATACCGTGAACGATAATGTAATCGAATTTCTTACCTTCCGGGTCGTAGCTGAGAATGTCTTGATGAAGAAGGGTGACATTCTTCAAACCTGCTTCCGTGATCGTCTTTTGCCCCGCTTCCACCTGACGGGCGGAGAGGTCAACGCCCACGAAGGTGCTCTGAGGATAGAGCTGGGCAAAGGGGATCAGATTGGCGCCATCCGCACAACCAAGCTCCAAGACGCTGCAGTTCGCAGGATCAGCCGGGGTGAGACTGAACAGCCGAGCCACCGTAGCCAATTTGGCGGGGTGAGACTGGGGGAAGGACGAACTTGGGTAAGGGACTTGGTCGTAAGTATTAATAGACATTTAGACAACTTTCCCAAAAGCCTAGGCAAAGAGCCAGCAAAAACGAGTTGGCTCACCAAACTCCGTTAACTCCAACTAGTTCCGAAGAGCAAAACGCACCATCATCTCACCTCCCCGACTCATCCTTTCGGATGGGGGACTAACGCCTAGGCGAATTACCTAGGGCAGTCGTGACGCTAACACCTTTTCCGTCTGCGCGGTGCGGTGACCACGTACTGCCTGAGCGATCTTCTCATCGCTGCCAGCCAAGATCGATGCCGCGAAAAGAGCGGCATTAATAGCACCGGGTTTACCAATCGCAAACGTGGCCACCGGCACGCCTCCCGGCATCTGGACGATCGAATAAAGCGAATCCAACCCCTTGAGGGTTGCGCTCTCTACAGGAACTCCCAACACGGGCAAAGGGGTTAGAGAGGCGGTCATCCCGGGAAGGTGCGCTGCCCCACCCGCTCCCGCTATGATTACCCGCAGGCCTCGTTGCTCGGCCGTTTTCGCGTACTCAAACATGAGCTCGGGAGTGCGGTGCGCACTCACCACTTTTTTCTCATAGGGCACACCCAACTGATCGAGGGTCTGAGCAGCATGCTCCATGGTCGCCCAATCGGAGGTGCTGCCCATGATAATGCCGACGCGAGGAGTGACGGTACTCATAAACGTCGACGGTGTGTCCTCCCGGGCGTTTGCCAATGCCGAACTCGCACCGGATGATTCACAACCGCTCAGACAAGGGAAACTCCCGCCGGCATTCGCACCACCACAGTACCGGCAATCTTGTCGTGCCAGGATTGCCGTTCAGGGTCGAAAAGCACCCAGAGAAAGCCCAATCCAAACACAAACAAGGAAAGGAAACATCCCAACGCCCGCACGATCGCAGTGGTCCAATCCAGGGGGCGGTCGTCGATCCGGACGACTTTTAACCCGCAAACAATCCCGCCAATGGTGGTTCCTTTTAGTTTCCACATCACGGCTCCATAGCCCGCGAGCAGCAACAGGAACAGCGACCCTCCGGACGTGAAAGCGGACACCGCTCCTACCACGACGAGATCGAGAGCCAAGGCCGCCGTACGCAGCCAAAAACTGGCCCGGGGATACGTCAGCATCGGAAGGACCGGCGGCACCGGGGCTATCGGAGGTGGCACGGCCTGCTGACTCACAGGCGGGGGCAACGGATTCTCTGACGGGCTCTCGGTTGTTCCCATGAAAGCAGGCTCAGGCACACTCTTAAAACCCGCTGTAAACGAGCCGGGCGCTGCCTCGCCCATGGGACGAGCAAATGGAGCTTCAGCAGGCGGCGAGCGAAACGTCGACGCCCCCCGCACCGACGCGGGTTCGGTCACAAAGGTCGTTGTTGGGGGCGTCACGGTGGCAGCTGCCGCTAAAGGCATACTCGCTTCAGAACGTCGAGAACCCAGCAGCAGCGTATAAACCACCACACCAAAAGCCATCATCGTGGAAAATGCCCAGAGCGTGAGTCCCAACAGCGGCACCAGATAAAGCGCAGTGAGAAGAATACCTCCGATGAGTACGGCCAAAACGATCCCCAGTCCCTCTCGCGATTCAGCTCGGTTCGGCAAAACCCTCCTACCTAACCAGCCCAAAATAGCCGTTTTTCCAAAGAGGAGAGCGAAGGTCATCGCGGCCAACCCAAGCAATGGGCCCACCACGGTAATCGAAAGCAGGACTAACACCACCGGCGTCAACAGGAGACTAACCAGAGCCGCGAGCAAGGTCCTGCCCGGACGCTCCTCCAACGTGGTCACGCATCGCTCCACACCACGACGGAAGACTAATGCGATGACGAGATACGTAGCAAAAAGGGTCAAAGCGACCATCCATGCCCACTGCATTGCCGGAGCGACTGCCAGCGGGCGCAGCCAGAACAGCCCATTCCTAATCCATGAGCGGAAGCCGGTGAAATCAGGCAAATCGCGCAAGAAGCTCACCTCATTGACATCGCCGGTAATCTGCGCCCCGGCATGTCGCTTGATAGGGCCTCCCACGGCCACGACGTTTTCGACCACTGCATCAGGTCCAAGCTCAACACCTCCGAAAACGGCGATGGCATCTCTCGCGCGTCCATTGACGTAGGTATTACCGAAAATGGATACGACCACGTCCCCCACCCGACCTTCCGCACGTGAGTCACCGAGGATGGAGACAACCGCATTATCAACATCACCTAAAGCGGTGCTGGATCCTCCGATTGAAACCACGGCTTCGGCNNCCACAGCGTTCCCCTGCACCCGCCGATTTGCCGTCCGCTTTCCGTTTCCGCGCGCGGAAGAAGCCGCGGGTGCAACCGGGGCTTCGACTGCCGGAGAACGGTCATCCGGCAAAGGAGGGGGAGTCTGGGACGCCGGCTCCGTCGCGAGCGGTGTGGGTGAGGGAGGGTTCTCCTGTGCCGGCAACGCCGAAAAAAGAGTTCCCACGGAGATCGCCACCAGGGCAATCCATCGAGACCAAGTATTCATTTTTTAAAGACTAGAAAAGGAAACCACGGCGCGTCGCTCGGAGCGCCAGAAAAAGCGATAGGCCATTGCGCCCGCTCCGATCACCGTCGCATAGCAAAGACCCAAGATGCCTAGCGCGCCGTAGATCCACAGCTGCGCCGTGGGAGAAAGGGAACGAGCCACGAGGGCGACGAGACTGCGCAACGCACTATGTGTCTCCTGCCACCACGACACCGGAGCGGAAAGAACGTCGCTCGCGGTCGCCATAGGCGTGGCCCCGCCGGTGGGGAAGAAAACCCAAACGGTCGCCGCTCCCAAAGCCACAGTGAGAAGCAGGAACACCACCCGAACAGCCACCGGCCAGTGGACAAACGATTGACGCCACCAAGGCAAAGCCTGACGGGTNNCGCGAGCACCCGCGCCTCCAGAGAGGCCGGAGCCGATCGGAGCGGCAGCCCGCGGAGAGTCGCGTCCGCCCAAGCCTCCAACTGGCGCTGTTTTTCAGGAGAATTCATGAGAGAGCTTGGTCAGGGGTTTCGTGAGCCGTGCCACTGCGGGCCAAGATCTGAGCGAGGCTGGCGCGCGCACGGAGGATATCGGTTTTAACTTTTGCCAGAGAGATTTTCAACTTACGGGCGATTTCTTCGTAAGGCATTTCTTCAAAGTGATAGAGGACCAGGGGGACTCGATGGTGTTCGGGGAGTTTCTCTAAAGCGCGATCCACCCATTCCCGTCGTTCCGAACGCGCCAGCCCCGCAAGAAAATCGCTGTCCGGAGAAGCAAACTCTACGGGAGCACCCTCGTCCCCATCCCCTCCATCATCGCGGACGAGCTCGGAGAAGAAACGCCACCGCTTACGGTACCGCTGCAGGTGATTGATTGAGAGGTTGGTCGCCACCGTTTTCAGCCAGCCTCCCGCACTCGGACTTGAGCGCAGGTCTTCAAACCGCTCGTAGGCTTTGATAAACACCTCCTGAGAAATGTCCTCAGCCTGCGACTCGTTGCCCAGCAATCGAACCGCAGTCGAATACACCATGTCTTGGTAGGCGCGCATGAAGGTGGTGAAGTCGGGAGGCGGCTTCAACTCCGCGGAAGAGGATTGCACGGGAGGTTCATCGTTCATGCGCAGAACACAGGTCGCAGTGCGTGAGTTTCAAAAAAGTGATGACCTCAATTTATTTTCCCTATCGTAGACTCTGGACGCCAGTGTTTCCCGCCCCGAGAAGGAACG
>DKKJ01000008.1:0-1309 GCA_002455175.1 Opitutaceae bacterium UBA6669 | reverse complement strand
CTCGGTTGCCGCACCGTCAATCTCGACCCGTCGGGAGATCTCCAGGCGGTCTATCAAATGGGCGAGTTTCGCATGCTGGTGAACAACACGGCACCGGCGACCGCGCAAGCGGCCGAAGCAGCCCTGCGCACCATGGATCTTTATCAGACCAAGAAGCAAACCTCCCAGTACGAAGCGAGCTTCGAGGCGCGTGCGCGGAACGACAAGCGGGTCCGTGTCTGGATCGCCGAACAAAATCGCAACCAAACTTTGGTCCGCATCCGTTGGGGCGAGGCGGGGGATCTCAATCTTTCCCGCAGTCTCTTCGCCCAGATCGAACGCGGGCTTCCGTCACGCTAGTCGATTTCCGCAAATCAGAAGCATTCGCTCTCTTGCTTCTGCCTTTTCGGCGTTTTTTGTAACTAAAACCGGACCTCACGGGTGATTCCAAAGTGGAACTCACCCTTTACAGCCTCACGCTGCTCTTATCGTTGATCGGCACGGCGGGCGTCATCCTTCCGGTCTTACCTGGTACCACATTAATCCTGGGCGCGATGCTCGTTCACAAGCTGGTGCTGCCCGAAACCATGGCGGGATCGGCGTTCATCGGCNNATTTTCCATCCTGGCCGATATTGGAGGAGTCTTGATTGGTACCCGGCTAACGGGTGGCACTCGCTGGGGAATGGCCGGAGCGGGCGTAGGTACCTTGGTCGGTATGTGGTTTTCGCTCCGTGCGTTATTTTTTGGCACGATTCTGGGAGCTATCATCGCAGAAAAACTTTTCGCCGAAAAATCGGACAAAGCCGCGTTGCTTGCCGGCTTGGGCGCGGCCGCAGGCTTTGTGCTTTCCACCGTGGCTCGTCTCTTTTGTGCCGTGGGTATGATCGGGATTTTCCTCCTCGCCACACGCGCTCCCTGGCTAGCGATCCACTAGCCACGCCTCGCGTCGCGCGCCCTACGTTAAAAATCGAGCGCTTTGACGTCCCGAACTTTGACGTCATAACGATCTCGATACGGCTTCACTCGCTCGAAGTTCGACCAAGCTACTTCAGCCCTGCCTCCCGCTCGGAAAAGCCAGGCGATACGCACCGCGCCATCGGCCGTGATCGTCTTGGGCTGCGCCGCATATTGGGGATCGATGACCTGAAACTCCGCGTCAAATTCGGCACGATCGAGCCGCATGGCTAGCCCACTCAATCCTGAAAGCCGAAAACGCTCCTCCGTCCGGACCGAGACCCGAGTGATCTCGGTTCGCTCTTTGTGGATCTGCAGCAAGACGAAAAACTTTTCCGACGGCAGCCGGCGACTCGCCCCAGGTTTAATCGGCAA
>DKKJ01000030.1 GCA_002455175.1 Opitutaceae bacterium UBA6669 | reverse complement strand
CCCAGACCGGTAGGGAACGCGGAGGGCGCGCCTGTGGTGCTGTATTCGGGATATTGGGGACGAGTACCTTCGGTCGTGCTCCAGCGAACGCTTAATCGATGGTCCTTGGTGATGTTCCAGTCGATCTTGGCGAGTTTCTTCTCGTCTTCGAGCAAGGCGCCACCGCCGCCGCCAAAGGTCCCAAAGGCGGGCGAGCCAGGCAGGCCACTGAACTGGCCAGTGAGAAAAGATAGCGCACCACTGTCAGGCTGGAAGCCGGGAATCGCGGCGCCGCCGGAGGGATTGCTGAACTTTTCGTAGTTCAGAAAGAAGAACAGTTTGTCCTTGATGATCGGACCGCCGAGAGTGCCGCCGACGGTGCGTTCGTAGGAAGAAGGGAAACGCTGGCCCTGAGTGGTGCCGTAAACATCTGCCCCCTGCCATTTGTGAGAGGTATAGATGTAGTATGCGGACCCATGAAACTCATTGGTGCCGCTTTTGCTGACGGCATTGATAGACGCTCCGGCAAATCCACTTTGCGTACCATCGTAAGGTGTGAGCTGGACGCTGAAACTTTCGAGAGCGTCGAGGGAGAATGGATTTTTTAGGGAGAAGAGTCCGGTGCTACTGAGACCGAAAGTGTCGTTCTGGCGCGCGCCATCGATCGAGATTGAGTTGTAGCGGTTGTTCATGCCGAGAGCGGTCAGCGCCTGGCCGGAGCGGATAGCCACGAACGGATTGGTCTTCGTCAGGTCAGAGAAGGAGCGGTTTGCGGTCGGCAGGCTGGCGATGGCGCGGCTGTTGAGCACGCTGACGGCGCCGGTGGCGGTGTCGATGGCCACCACTGCGTCGTTGGCGGGGTCGTAATCGCCCATNNTGGCGGTGGCATCGAGGTCGTTGGCGCCAGCGGTGACGAGGAATTTGTCGAGCTGGAGCACGTCGCTGCGGGCCTGGAGTGTCACATCCGTGGACTCGGCGAGCTCGATGTAGATCTCGTTGAGCGAGCCTACCACGAAGCCGGTGGCGTTTCCGCTCAAACTATAAGGGCCGCCGACGCGCAGCCCGGAAAAACTGAAACGTCCCGCCGGACTAGTGATCGCGGTATATGTGCTATTGGTCGGTACGTGTACAGCAGTGACGGTGGCACCACTCACCGGCTTGCCGTCGGGGTCAAGCAGGCTCCCGGTGATGCTGGAAGAGACGACACCCTGCGCATGAAGGGCGACGGGCAACAACGTCACGAGGAAAAGGGCCGCGATTGCGAACCAGGCTGAAAGCAGTCTTATCTGAGAGCTTCGGTTATGGAATTTCATCGGATGATTGAGTGGTGGTGTTGTGACGTGAAACAGCTCAGGGGTATTTGCCAAACCTCGAATTGGGTCGAGGCCCGACTATTCCTCTAACGTGACGATTTAGAGCCAACCGCCAGACAGGAGACCGTCCTCCAGTTCTTTGCTACGGAGAAAGGAGTGGGAAGAGGTTTTTGCTATTTATTTTATAAAGGAGCCGATAGGTCTAGCCAGTCTGGATGTTGTTCGGCATGGAGGGCGATTTCTTCAAGAATAGTTTCGGTGGGGATGGACGGTTTCCATCCCCAAACCTGGTTGGCGCGAGTGGAATCCAGCACGACCCACGCCAAGTCGAAGGGGCGCGGCGTGACATCTGCGCCAATTGTATGTGCGCCGAAACGGTCGGCACACCATTCACTGAGCTGGCGAAGTGAGCGCGAGGAATCGACTCCGCCTGCAACATGGATGAGGCGGTTTTCACTTGGAACGTGATGCGCCTCCAATTGCTTTTCGAGAAGAGGAACGAGATCGCGGGGATGTAGGCAGTCGCGGACCTGATAGCCTTCGCCACCAAATCCGATGTATTTCAACGGACGTCGTCGCAGGTAGCTGTTGATCCAGTAGGCGAAGATCCCCTGGTCGGCGCGGCCGAATTGACCCGCTCCGGCGAGGACGCCACAGCGATTGATAAAAACCGGGAGATTGAAGGCGGAAGCGTACTCCAAGGCTAGGACTTCGCTGGCGAGTTTTGTCGCCCCATAGAGTGAGATAGGAGCCGTAGTGGCAAATGACTCGCTAATGCCTTTGTCCGTCACACCGGTAGGCAACGGTGAAGCGGGGGAGGGGGAGAGTTGGAACGCACCCTTGTGTGGCGCGACAGGGAGCGAGGCTAGCGCCTGAATCGAATAGACCCGGCTGGTGCTCAGGAGGACGAAGCCCGCGTGGTGCTGTTTGCAGAACTCGAGCATATGGAGGGTCCCCCCCAGATTGTGCTCCACGAGCTGGCGCGAGCTGGTTTTGCCGTCGACTCCTGCTAGCACACTGGGGTTGGCTGCGGCATCAATCACCCAATCGACAGGCGGAAGTGCTTCCAAGTCGCTGGCCACGCGGAGATCCCCGTGAAACAGCTTCACACCCGCCTGACGTAGTGCAGTGCGGTTGCGCTCGCTCCCTGGACGGATAAAATTGTCCAATCCGTAAAGCGTGTAGCTCTTTCCCGAGGTCGCGAGAGCGAGCGCGAGGGTGTTGCCGACAAAACCGCAAACGCCGGTGATAAGGATGCGCATCCGGCGACCATGGCTTAAAAACCGGGTCGGCGAAAAGTGTTTTCCCTCCGCGAAAAAGCCCGTGGGTGTTCCACGGGCGAAATGGGTGCCGCGCTTGATGAGGCGCGGAGGAACTGTTCCCAGCCGAAGCTAGAGACCTAGAGGGCTCGGGAGATCTGCTCGACGGTGTCGGATCCCACCACGCGATCGATATCCAAAAGGGTTTTCACCTGTCCCTTCACTTTGGCCATGCCGAGCAAATAGCTGGTGTCGATCCGCGTGCCAAAGTCAGGGGTGGGTTCGATATCCTGTGCGTTGAGATTCACGACCTCTTCCACACTGTCGACGATGAGGCCCATTTGCACCGATTGGGTCGAAGGAAGTTTCACCTGAACAACGACGATACAGGTGCGTTCGGCGAATTCGGCTTTGAGACCAAATTTGACCCGGAGATCGACCACGGGAATGACCCGACCCCGCAGGTTGAGCACCCCGCGCACGTAGTCCGGCATCTGTGGGATCGGGGTGATCTTTTGCATCCGAATGATTTCACGGACTTTAAGGACGGCTAGGCCGTAGGCTTCTTCATCCAGGTTAACGGTGAGATATTTGCCGGCGCATTGCGCTGTAGCGGACGCGGAAGAAAGGCTTTGGGTAGGCATGAGAGAAGATCGGAGACCAGGGAGCTGTGTTTCAGGTGGAAATATCGGTCCAGAACCCGCACCCCTTGAGCAAGAAACGACGCGGGATGCGTTAAGGTTGCATCGGGTTGGGTCGATGAGAAGGGAGCCCATTTAACGAATCTGCTTTTAGGTTATGCCTTTCTCTGCCTCCACCTTTGCCTCGATCGAGGAAACCATTAACCGGCTGGCTGGAGAGTCGATCTTGGCTCAGCCCGGACGCGACGAGGGCCTGATCCCCTCCTACAGTTTAATCAGTGAGCTCGTCGAGATGGTCAACATCGAGCCAGGCCTCCACGACCCGCTGTTGAGCGTACGTCGTTCGTTGGATGTGCTTCTGGACGACGCTAAGCCATTCGACGAAAGTTCGCTCGCACTTTTGCGTCGCTTGGTGGAGTGGTTGCCTGGGGCAGCGCTCGCGGCGAGGGACAAGGTGGCCATTGCACCTTTCCCAGCCACAGCTGAGCCCGCTGCTCCTGAATCCGTCCACACGCTTTTGACGACGAGTGATGCGAAGGCCGAAGGAGCCAAGTTCGATCAGGTGCTCGACCTCAATCTAGAAGAGAATCGTGAACTCCTTACGGAATTTCACGCCGAGGCACTCGAACATCTTTCCCAAATCGAGTCCTCGCTCCTGGTGCTCGACGAGCAGCCGCAGGATAGCGAAGCGCTCGCGCAAATTTTTCGTTCGTTTCATACGATCAAGGGGGTTTCCGGATTCCTCCGCCTCACTCCCATGCACACGCTCACCCATGAGGTGGAGTCGTTGTTGGACCTGGCCCGGAACTCCAAACTGATTCTGAACCCCACCATCATCACAGCCATTCTCGAGAGTCGGGACGCTGTCGAATTGATGGTGGGACAAATTACCCGCGCGTTGGAACAAGGCACCTTGCCGTCAGAGGTGGTGCCGGTCGACCATCTGATTCGACGGGTGAAAACCTTGATGGCTTCACCACAAGGGGGGCCGGTCGCGGCCGCGCCCACACCGACTCCAGTAGCGGCAGTTGCTCCGCAGCCAAAAGTGCCGACATCGATTCCGGTTGCTCCGGTCGTTCCGGTGACGCCTCCGCCTGTGGTGGCTACTAAGGCTGAAGCTGCCAAGTCCGATAACGTGATTCCTTTTGAGGCCCCAGCGTCTGGCCCGGCATCCGCACCCGCGGCAAAGGGAGCGGAGAAAAAACCCGCCACGGGATCAACGGAAACCAAAGGAGCGGGCTCCTCGAGTACGGTCCGGGTGAATACCGAGAAGCTCGATGCGATGATGGATGTGGTAGGAGAATTGGTGATTGTCCAAAGTCAGATTGCCGAATCGTCGCGCACGGTGACGGATGAAAATTCTCAGTTGGCACGTAACATCGCTCAGTTGGGTCGTATTACGAAGGAGCTTCAGCACAACGCGATGTCCCTGCGTCTCGTTCCGATCAAACCCGCGTTTCAAAAGATGGAACGCCTGGCTCGCGATCTGGCGCGGGACTGCGGAAAGAAAGTCGAATTCAAGACCCAGGGTGAAGAAACAGAGATGGATCGCACAGTGGTCGAAGATATCGCGGATCCGTTGGTCCATATGATGCGGAATTCGCTCGATCATGGACTGGAAACACCCGAAGCCCGAGTCGCTGTGGGCAAACCCGAAACCGGCCAAGTGGTGCTCAAAGCCTTTTATCAGGGGTCCAATGTTTTTGTGGAGCTGAGCGATGACGGTCGAGGAATCGATCCTGACCGCGTGTACCGCAAAGCAGTCGAAAAGGGCGTGATTGCGGCTGGGACTCAGCTTCCGAGAGAGGAAATTCTCAATTTAATTTTTGCTCCCGGGTTTTCTACTGCGGAGGTGGTCACAGCAGTATCCGGACGAGGCGTGGGTATGGATGTTGTCCGTCGGAACATCGAAAAACTTCGCGGTAAGGTGGAGATCGATACGACAGTCGGCAAAGGCACGACGTTTCGCATCAAACTTCCTCTGACTATGGCCATCATTGATGGCTTGGTCGTGAGGGTCGGGGCGGATCGCTTTATTCTTCCCAGCACGAGTGTGCAGATGGCTCTTCGGCCGACGCGTGAAGCGATCACCACGATTCAGGGTCGAGGCGAAGTGCTTGATCACCGTGGACGGATGTTGCCCATCCATCGACTCAATCGGAAATTCACGATTCCTGGCGCCGTCGAGAACCCCACCGAGGGCATTCTCGTTTTGGTTGAATCCTCTGACAAAGTCACCGCGCTCTTGGTTGATGAGATGGTCGCCAAACAGGAGGTCGTGATCAAGAACCTGGGCGGTTGGCTGACTAACTTACCGGGTGTAGCGGGTGGAGCAATTTTGGGTGATGGCAATATCGCGCTCATCCTTGATCCGGCCTCACTCTTCGCTGCCTAGTTTGTTGTACCTCTGCTCATGATCACTCTCGCCGAAGTCTGTCAGAAAGCTCTCCGGCTGCCCTGTTCGCCGGTGCTGTTGCCGCGGATCATTGAAGTGATCGAACGCGAGGACGCTTCAGTGGCGGAGATGGAGCGAGTGATCTGTTTGGACCCGGTGCTGGCGTCTTCTACCCTGCGATTGGCCAACTCGGCCTATTTTACCAGTGCTGATCGGAGAGTGGAGCGGCTGGACGAGGCGATTCAACGACTCGGTTTGAACGAAATTTATCGGTTGGCCGCTCTTTCGTTAGCAGGTCGCTGGATGACCTTGGTTACCGATGGCTACCGCTGGGAAGCGGGTGACTTTTGTCGTCGTGCTTTGGTTACAGCGGTGGCGGCCGAGTACCTAGGTGAACGTTTGGGGCATGTGGACGCCCGCGTTGCTTACACCGCTGGACTCGTACATGAAGTCGGCAAGCTGGCGATCGCGTATTCATGCAGTGAACACTTTGCGGATATTCGTGCGCACCAACAAGAGAGAGGGTGTGCTTGGCTGGTGTCCGAAAAAGCAGTGCTGGGTTTTGACCATGCAGAAGTCAGTTCTGAACTCCTGCGCCGTTGGAATTTTCCCGAAAGGTTTGTCGCCATTTCGGCCCACAATCCACCGACTGCCTCTGCTCCGGCCGAAGTCATGCCGTTGCTAGTGACGGTACATGCAGCGAAATACCTGGCGACTTCGATTGGTGCGGGGGTGGCGGAAGATGGTTTTCTCTTCGAACTCAATGCGCCGCTTCTGCTCGAGTGGGGCTATACGTCCCCGTTCTTGGAGAATGCGCTGACCGAAGTTCTCGCGCGAGCCAGTCGGCTGCTCCACGAAA
>DKKJ01000336.1:5060-12412 GCA_002455175.1 Opitutaceae bacterium UBA6669 | reverse complement strand
CGATGAGCTTGGCTACACCGGCCCAAATGAAAATGCCACCGAGCACGAGGCGTAGCAGCCAGGGAACATGTTGTCTCCAGCTCATGACGCGGGGACCGTTCGCAAAACAGGGAGGCGGGTTTTTGGGAAAAAGACGCGGTTCTCTCGAACGGCGTCACAAATCAAGCCAGCGGTGACCGCTAGGATCAGCAGTATTCCCAATCGCAGGAGACGGAGTCGTCCCGGGGAGGCTCTGGATGGGGAGGGCGAGGGCATGTGCGCAGAGCCCGTAGGGTCACACGTCATTGCAAATCCGTCGAGCCATTGGCGTCTCCAGCGGCATCACGCTTTCTCCCGAGCAGTTTCACGGTATTCCCCAGGAGTTTGCCGCGTCTTGCGTTTAAAAACCCGGCAAAAGTAGCTGGCATCGCGGAAGCCGCAGGCGGCGCTGATCTCATCGATGGTTTGCCGGTGTGACTTCAGCAAGTACTTCGCTCGGTTGATGCGCACGTAGTTTACGTAGTCGTTAAACGAGACCATCCCTTCGCGTTTGAAAAGCCGAGAAACGTGATTCGGCGAGAGTCGATAGTGTCGCGCCACACTCTCGCGAGTCACCGGGAACGCATAGTTTTCCTGTAGATACATGCAAATCCCTTCATAGACGCCAGCCGCTCGTCGCCGAGGAGTCGGGGCGGGCATACTCAGGGCTTCAAAGATGGCGTGCAAAAGGGCTTGGACTAAGGGACAAGCCGCGCGGCTGTTGGACAAGTCGAGTAACAGGAGCGCTTGCAGCAAATGTCGGGTGGTCTGCTCGGCTGATTCCGGGAGAGTCGTTTTGATTGCAATCGGTTCAGCGGGCGATTCGCGGGTGTGGGTGACGAGACTGACTCCGATCTGACGTCGTCCAAACAGCAAATTGAGCGTGGTGAATGGCTTAGACCAGACCGGCCGATTCCAACCGTGCGCGGGAATCAACACGGCATTTCCCTTGTGCGCGTGAAGTAGAAGCGCACGCCCCTCTTGTTCGGCCCACATACTGTCTGTTCCGGATAGGGTGACCGATAACCGAGGAAAGTGCACCACATATGCGAGCGGTTGGGGCGGGGTGAGCGTGCCCTGCGATCCGAAGACACGCGCGACCTCGCCACCGCTGTTGAAAAAGCCCTGCAGAGCTTGAGCAATGAGGGTGGCTGGCGAGTCGAGCGCTCGAGATGGGTTTGAGGCCAAAGGGTACAAAAGTCCAATAAATGACACGGGTTTCGCATTCCCGAACAAGGTCAAAGTGTGTAAGAGTCCAGACTCTCGCTTCACCCCAGCGCAGTACTTCAACCCCCATGAAAGAAGGCTTACTCAAAGTTAAAACCTATCTGCTCAACGGCGTCTCGTTTGCGATTCCCTTCATCGCGTGTGGAGGGATCCTAATTGCTACGGCCATTGCTTTTGTCCCAATGACTGAGACGGGACCGGACTTTTCTCAAAGTCCGACGTGGAAAATGGTTCACGACATCGGCGATGTCTCGTTCAAGTTGATGCTTCCTGTGTTGGCCGGGTACATCGCTTATGCGATGGCGAGCAAACCAGGACTGGTCCCTGGGTTTATCGGTGGCTTCTTGGCTGGTCAGATCAATGCAGGCTTTTTGGGAGCGCTCATCATCGGTCTTGTGGCCGGCTGGGTGGTCAACCTGATCAAAAAGGCGAAGGTCCCCTCTTTTATCCGCCCGATCATGCCCATTCTGATCATCCCGATCATCTCGTCTCTGGTCGTGGGCTTTCTCATGCTAAAAGTGATTGGAATCCCGATCGCTGAATTCATGGCGTTTTTAGGTGCATGGCTGAAAACGATGGGGCAAGGGAATGCGATTCTCCTCGCTGCCATATTGGGCGCGATGATCGCGTTTGATATGGGAGGACCCGTTAACAAAGCCGCGTTTTTCTTCGGATCTGCGATGATCAATGAAGGGAACTATGCGGTGATGGGTGCAGTCGCTGCTGCGATTTGCACTCCTCCTTTAGGTTTGGGATTGGCAACCCTTCTGCGCCGTTCGTTCTGGACACAAGAGGAGCGAGAAGCTGGGGGCGCCGCCCTCGCAATGGGAACGATGGGTATCACCGAAGGAGCGATTCCTTTCGCCGCCTCGGAACCGGTGCGAATCATCCCCTGTATTATCTTAGGGTCAATGGTGGCCTCGATCACTGCGATGTTGATGGGAGTGGGTGGGCATGCGCCTCATGGAGGTCCCATTGTATTGCCCGTGATCGACAACCGTTTGGCTTTCATTCTCGCGATCGTCTTAGGGACGGTCGTCACTGCTGTTGCTGTGCTTTTCCTTAAATCACGTCGTATCCAAACGTCTACGCCCGCCGCATGAAAATCGTCGCTGTCACTGCTTGTCCAACCGGAATCGCCCATACCTATATGGCTGCCGAAAAACTAGAAAAGACCGCGAAAACGCTCGGTCACCAGATTAAAGTCGAAACTCAAGGCGCCATGGGATTGGAAAACGAATTGAGCCGCGCGGAAATACAAGCCGCGGACGGGGTGATTTTCGCGGTGGACATCGAGGTCGAGCAACGTGAGCGGTTTGCGGGAAAAAAAGTGGTCACTGTTCCTGTCCAAGAGGCGATCAAGGATCCCAAAGGGGTGATCGCCAAGCTGGGTTGAACGGCCTTGCCTCCAACGCTCTAAGTCACAGGGCACACTGTCCCATGGTCCTCGAACACGCCTTCACCTTCCCATTGAAAAATGGGATGCACGCTCGACCAGCGAGTCACTTCTCAGAGCGGGTGGTGGCCTTTTCGGCGACCCTCACGTGGACCAATGAGCGCAACGGCCGCGTGGCCAGTGCCCGCAGCGTGCTGGCTCTTGTGGGGACAGATACCCGCCATGGAGATCCCTGTCGTCTGGGGGCGGAAGGGGAGGACGCGGAGCACGCCATTGAAACGCTCCGCTTGTATTTAGCAGATGGATTCACTCGCTGCGATCAGGACCTTCCGGCGGAGCCGCGCGAGGTGGCTGCTGAAGCGGTCCTTCCCCGAGCTTTGCTCAACACCAAGCCGGACAATGTTGTTCCGGGTGTCGTGGTCGTGTCGGGACTCGGTGTGGGACGACTCCACGTGCTCTCCGGCCTGCAACTGCCCGCACAATTGGAGCAAGAGAAGGCGGAAAACCGTGACGCTGAGTGGCAACGGTTTTGCGAGGCGCTGGACCAGGTTAGAACAGCCTATGAGGAGGAGCTGTCCGCTAGCAGTGGCGTGGCCTTTGAAGTCCTCAAGGCGCATTTGAGCTTGGTAAATGATCCAGCGGTAAGTGATCAAGTGCGGGAAGGTATTCAGGAAGGGCGGTCAGTAGGACAGTCTCTCCGTGGGGTGCTCGACTTCTACTCCGATATGTTCGCCCGAGCGGAAACGGCCTACTTGCGCGAACGGGTGCTAGATCTAGAGGATGTTTTCTCCCGCCTCTTCGCGCGCCTTTACGACCAAAGTGAGGCCGAGAATCTGGCTCCTCTTACGGAGCCGACGGTTGTGCTCGCGGATCGCTTGACCCCGTCACGGTTTCTTTCGCTGGATCGCACCCAGCTCGTAGGTCTGGTGCTAGGTCATGCTGGGCAGACTTCACACACCGTCATCTTGGCGCGTTCCTTTGGCATACCGACGCTCACTGCGGCCGACATCGCTGCCTTGCAGATCTACCATGGTCGCCCCGGAGTTTTGGACACGTATATTGGCGTGCTCCTTCCTGATCCCAATAATCGCGTTCAGAGTTACTACCATGCGGAAAAGNNAGGCTGCACGCACGATAAACGTCAGATCGAGGTAGGTGCTAATATCTCGTCTGCGGAAGAAGCGGTGTCGGCGTTTGAGCAGGGTGCTGACGGTATCGGGCTTTTCCGTACAGAGCTTCTTTTCGCGGACCGAAAGACAGCGCCATCGGAAGACGAACAATACGAAATTTATAGCGCTGTGGTAAAGGCAGCGAAAGGGCGCCCAGTCATCATTCGCACTCTTGATATCGGTGGCGACAAACCGGTGGACTTCCTACGATTTCCTCCTGAGAAGAATCCCTTTCTTGGGTACCGAGGTGCTCGTTTGTATCGTGACCACCGAGAGCTGATCTCCGCTCAGTTGCGGGCGCTGTGGCGGGCGGGTAGCCATGGCTCCCTCAAGGTGTTGATTCCCATGATCGCCACGGTGGAGGAGGCCGCCTATGCCCGGGCTCTCCACGATCAGGCTGGGAACTCCGTGCGGGAATCAGGTCATTCTTGTCCAGACAGCTTGCCCTTCGGTTTGATGATCGAGGTGCCGTCGGCGACCTACCAGCTTTTCGAGCTGAGCGACGTGGCAGAGTTCTTTAGTTTGGGGACGAACGATCTCAGCCAGTACTTTTTCGCGGCGGACCGGGAAAATGAGGCAGTTTCGAATGCCTACGGCCCATTTCATCCCGCCTTTTTACGGCTCTTGAAACAGTTGGTGTCCGCTGCTCATGCACGCCGACGCTGGATCGGTCTTTGCGGCGAGTTTGGGGAAAATCCCCGGGCTTTGGCCTTATTGGTGGGACTGGGTTTAGATGAAATCTCCCTGGCGGCTCCCCGGATTGCTTCCACGAAGGCGGCTTTACGGCGCCTACGAAGCGACGCCTGCTCCCGTCTACTGGAGCGCGCGCTCCAAGCTTCCACACGTGACGCTGTCTTTGCTGAGCTGACTGCGGGAAATGCGAGTTTGCCCATGCTGGCCCCAGAGTTGGTGGCGATCGATTTGGACGTGTCTAGTAAAGAGGAGGCTTTGCACCGGATGAGCCAGATTCTTGAGCATTCAGGACGAACCGCACATCCTGCAGCCATCGAAAATGCGATCTGGGAGCGAGAGGACACCTATTCCACTGGTTTCGGTGAGGGATTCGCTGTTCCTCACTGCAAGTCGGAATTTTTGCAGGCCAACTCGATTGTGGTGGCTCGCCTAAAAAATCCGGTGGAGTGGCAGTCCCTCGATGGCCAACCCGTATCCGTCGTGATTCTCCTCCTCATTCGCCCAAGCGAGGACAATTCGGTCCACCTCAAAGCACTTTCGCGCCTCTCACGTCGGGTAGTTCAAGACGAATTTCGCGAAACGGTGCAAACCTTGCGCGACCCTGCGGCGTTGGCTGAGTACATCCAGCAGCAGATAGGCGAGTGACACTTCGTTTGGCTGTCGTGGAATGCTCTGCTAGCGCTTAGACTGACCAGAGTGACGTCTGCGAAAAAGGAGTGCGTTTGGTCGGTTCCTCTCTTCAATGGTTCTTTCCCGTCCCATGAATCGTCGCCATTTTTTTTGTCGCACGTTGAGGCTGGCCGCTGCAGCCGGCGTTTCGTGGTTTGAAGTCCCCAGAATTTGGGGGCAAGCCACGCAGGCTCCGAAGCCGCCACCTTATGGCGGCTTTCCCCTGGGCCTGCAAAGTTTTAGCCTACGAGGTTTCGGGCCTGAGGGCGCGCTCGATCGGGTCAAGGAACTTGGCCTCGTCTACGTCGAGCTTTTCCGCCTCCACTTTCCACCAACCGAAGACACGATTAAGATTAAAGAGATGAAGACGGCCTGCGCGCAACGCGGCATCTCCATCAGCGCTCATGGGGTGCAAACGTTCACTCAAGATCACAACACCAACGAAGCCTTCTTCCGCTTCGCCAAGGCGGCTGGTATTTCCATCATCACGGCTAATCCGACTGAGGACGCTTTTGATAGCCTGGATCGCTTGGTAGCGCATTACGATGTGCGAGTGGCGATTCACAATCACGGTCCGGGTTCCCGCTATGAAACGATCGATAGCTGTGTGAAGGCGGTACGTGGTCATGACCCGCGTATCGGATTCACGGCTGATCTTGGACACTTTTTGCGTGCTAATCAGGATCCGATTGAGGCGATCGAGCGACTGAGTGGCCGACTTTACGGTATCCACTTAAAGGATGTAGCAGAACGGAAAAAAGATACGGTCGGAGTGGTGCTGGGCAAAGGGCAGCTGGATGTGCTGGGAACGTTCCGTGCGCTGAAACGCGTTCGTTTTCCGGCTGACGGGGCTTTTTCTCTCGAGTATGAGGAAAACCCCGACGATCCGATGCCGGGAATCCGCGCCTGCCTCGAAGTGGCCGCAGAGATGGCGGCGAAAGCGGTATGATGCGAGCCGCGCGACTTTCAGAGCGCCTGATCTTTCTGCTCCTGGCCGCTTACGCGGTGTGGGTGATTTATCCCATGCTCTGGGTAGCCTATTCGTCATTGAAGAGCGATGCGGCTATTTATCGAGAAGCCTTCGCGCTGCCTCCCTATAATGCCCTACAAACTGAAAATTATATCTCGGCCTGGCGGGAGGCACAGTTCGGTGACTACTTGGTAAACAGCTTGGTGGTCACGGTCGTCTCTGTCGTGGGCATCGTGTTCTTGGGAGCGATGGCCGCTTACGCGCTGACCCGATTCTATCATCCCCTGGGGAGGGTAGCGTTCTGGCTTTTTCTCGCTGGCTTAATGATTCCGGCGCAGTTGGCGGTAGTTCCGCTTTTTTTCGAACTGCGCGCGCTCGGGCTGTTGAATAGCCGAGTGGGCTTGATCGCGGTCTACATCGCGAATGGGCTTCCTTTCGCGATTTTTATTTTGGCTGGTTTTTTCAGGTCGTTACCTAGAACCCTTTATGAGGCGGCGGTGATCGATGGCTGCGGTGAACTCGCTGCCTTTTGGCGCGTGCTTTTGCCGCTGGCGCGGCCGGGATTAGTCACTGTAGCAGTTTTTCAATTCATCGGAATTTGGAAGGAGTATTTCTTCGCCTTCATGCTCACTAGCGGTGATGTCACGGGTGGCGCTCGCACTCTACCGCTCGGTTTAGCCAACCTATCCATCACCGCCCAATACCGTGGAACGTCGGGCTCTTTGTTTGCCGGAATCGTGCTCGTGACTCTGCCGATCCTGCTCATCTACCTCCTTCTACAGAAGCAGATCGTCAAGGGCGTGGTCGCAGGAGCGGTGAAGGGGTAAATCAGGTCGGAGCTTAGGCAATTGAATGGCAAGTGCGCCTGGTTCCGTGTCGAAGTGCTTTGGGCAAGCCCCTCTTTTTTGCCCTTGCCCGCCGGCAAGCGTCTCGTATCTCTCGACATCCCGTGGAAAACACGGTGTGGAGTGGTATTATCGGGGCGTAGCTTAGCCTGGTAGAGCGCTACGTTCGGGACGTAGAGGTCGCGAGTTCGAATCTCGCCGCCCCGAAATCATCACTGAAATTAAAGCTGAAAACGGAAAAGCGAAAATCCGAAATTCGTTCATTGTTCGCCAGAAACTGAGGGACGCACTTTCCGCAGTGTCCACGCGTCGTTGGTGAAAATAGGTTCGGAAATGCGGTCGAGAAAAGCTTCATCCAAATTTGT
>DKKJ01000336.1:0-4963 GCA_002455175.1 Opitutaceae bacterium UBA6669 | reverse complement strand
CCTTCCATTCTCGGCACGCCGTGTAGGGTTAGTCCCGAGGGGTTGGCCGCAACTGCTCGCCGCCCAGAGAGAATCACGGCCGGATGATGTAGGTGCGCGCTGGTTAGGAGCAGCGCATCCGCAGGCGTATGCTGCCGGATACCTTCTGCGAAGGTGCGGCTGGCGCGGTCGGCGATGATCGCGGGTTTCATCGCTTCAGATACGACNNCTCGAACAGTTTGAGGTTGTCAAAGACGTAGGGCTGAAATGCGAACAGATAGCCGAGGGGAAAGAGCAACCACCACCCCAGAGTTTCCCGCCGCACCTGGCGTCCCGCGGCCAACGTCCCCGCGAAACCGAGAGTGATCCATACTCCCGTATTCCACGACCAGTGAGTCAGCAGATCATAAAGACGAGTTTCGCCCCACCATCCTGCCGTCCAACCCGGCGAAAAACGCAAGAAAGGCGGGTCTGACTGAACCAACTGCTGACGTATCCACATCAATTGGGGGAGTGTGAAAGCGGTTCCTACCAAAACTGCACCGCCCCACGCTCGCAATGAGGCGGAAGTGCGGTGAAAAAAGGCCAACGGGGGAATCACGCACGCGAGGACTACAAGCGCATGGGCGCTCACCAACGGAAGACACCCTGCGAGTGCGCCGGCCAGCAGATATCCGGAAAAGCCCCGTTCTTGGGCCATCAACAAAGACCGCAGCAGCACCGTGATCGCCATTGCGGCTGCCATCCCGAAGAGCACGACGCGCATGGGCCACACCACCGCCGTCGTGAGGTTGTGAAAACTCAATTCAAGTCCCCAATCATTAGCGTAATCGTGCTGCTGCAGTGCAGTCCAAAGAGAATCGCTGTCGCGCCACGCGGGGAGGACATAGGCGATTCCAAATCCTCCTCCGAGGTGCCAGATGAGCAGGGCAAGCAGGACGATTTTGGGATTTCGCAACCATCCTTTAAGGAGCCAAGCGGCTGCCAAAAGAAACACAGCCGAGGCCAGGACATTGCCGAGCCAGAATGCCCAGGGCAGAGAGATACCGCCTGCGTGCAACCAACCCGCCTGGAAGTCGGCAAGAAAGGGATACCCAAGCGGCCAATCAGGCACGTGGGGATAGATCAATCGCGTGAGATTGTCGCCCCATGCGAACGAGGTCGCGAGGGCAGTATGAAACGATTGGTCCTCCCATGCTGCTCCTGCACTCCAATAGTTCCCGGCGGACTCCCGCAAGCAGTGCCAGTAGTGGCCCAGCGCATGAGCGAGGAAAAAACTGAGTCCCGCCAGTGTGACGAACCGCTGGCCGCGACTAAGGCGGACGTTCAGCCATGAAACCAATTGGGCATACGAGGTCGTCACTGCGCGCGGCCGAAGCGCAATCTCTAGCGCAAGTAAAATCGTGGTGCTTACCAGCACTGCGACGGGCGATGNNGGAAGCCAGCAGAAGGCGACCATCACCACAGCACCGCTGATCGCAAGCCACGCGGACGTCGTTAGCGCGGGCGCAAATCGCCGCGTGAGCAACAATGCCCAAACCGAACAGCAAGCGAAAGCAATGCTCAGAGAAAGCATGCGGTCAGTTCCGAAAGAGCGTCGCCTCCCCGAAAATGGGGTGAAGGAATCGCTTCGACCATTGCGCAGGCCGGATGGCCGTCGCGTCTGCGGGATGTGACCATGCTACGCTTGATTCCCAACGGAGCGACCTGCGAGGCATGGGCGCAGAAAAGCAGCCAGCCCCTCCCACGCGCGCGCCCGATGGCTAACCGCATTTTTTTCCATCTCTGANNGTGTGGCCGTTTGGGACGAAGAGAGGATCATAGCCGAAGCCAGCGCCCCCTCTGGGCATGGGCAACAGGTGGCCATGGGAGCGCCCAGTAAACACATGTTCGGTACCGTCGCCCATAATCAAGAAGAGCACGCAGATAAAATGGGCGCCACGGCGATCGTCAGGTACGTCACGAAGCACGTTTACCAACCTGCGCAGATTGGCGGCTGAATCATGCTGAGGTCCGGCAAAATAGGCAGACTCCACGCCTGGCCCCCCGTGCAGCGCGTCCACGCAAAGGCCACTATCATCGGCTAGGACCCAGGTTTTATCGCCGAGTTTTTCTCGAAGGGCGCGGGCTTTTTTTCCGGCATTGCCGTGAAAAGTTCCAGTGTCCTCTGCAACGTCCGGCATTCCGCCCACTGCCTTGGCCGAGACCATGGTTACTGCTAAACCAGACGCCTCCGCGAGCGCTTGAAACTCGGCGACTTTATGGGCGTTACCCGAGGCTAAATGTAGTTTCATCGACCTGCAGACTGGAGGGATAGGTGACGTTGCCGCGAACGAGAAAATCGTCGCCNNCTAAATGTAGTTTCATCCACTTGAAGTTTTTTGGGATAATTCACTTTTCCCCGAACCAGCGAATCGTCTCCGAAGAGCTCATGCTTGACCTCGGATAGGCGGATGGATTCGGCAAGTTTGTCGCTCCGCAAGCCGCTGAAGCCACTCTTGGCACGTTCGTCGGAGAAGAGAAGGGGGGAGCGATAAACGAACAAGTAATCGAGCTCTCGGGTCTGCACGAGCTCGCTCAGGAGTTGCTTGCCGCCCTCCACATACACGCCGATGATTTTTTCCTGAGCACACCGTTGGCGGAAGTCAGTCAAGCTAACCCGTTGGGTTGCTGATTCGATGGTCCAAACATTTACTCCCAGATCTCTCAGCTTCCGCACGTAACCCATGCCGCCATGCTGAGTTGTTACCACCACGGTGCGTTCTCGATGAACATCCGTGAAAAGACCTGGCAAGGAACGTTCGTTCCAGAGGCGTAGCTTACCATCAAACACGAATCGCCAGGGACACCATTCGTCTTGGTCCTTCCGGCGTGCGGTCAGCTTCGGGTTGTCGGAGGCCACGGTGCCCGCGCCGACGGCAATACCGGGAAACAGTCGACGCCAGCGATGCACATCAGCGCGTGCAGCTTCGCCGGTGATCCACTGCGATTCGCCTGACCGCGTGGCAATTTTCCCGTCCAATGTCATCGCAGATTTTCCGGCAATCAAGGGAGTCCCGCGGGTGATCCAGTGATTGAACAAGAGATTGAGGTCGGTGCACTCGGCTTCCAGGACACCGGTGATCACTTCGATCCCGGTGGACTTTAGGAAGGTGNNTCCCTGAGTGGGATGGATTGGGATCAGTTGCCCCCGTCACTACCCGTTGAATACCGGCATCGCGAATCGCCTCACAACAAGCGCCGGTCCGTCCCTGCGTCGAACAGGGCTCTAGCGTAACATAAAGGGTTGCCCCGGGGAGAGGTTTTCTCCCGAGGGCGGCGAGGGCGACTCGTTCGGCGTGAGGGCCACCGTCGTGCGCGTGATAACCCTCAGCGACAATTTTTCCCTCTTCCACGATGACCGCACCTACCATCGGGTTGGGTGAAGTCTCTCCCCAGCCTCGACGAGCAAGCTCCAGCGCGCGTCGCATCGGAGCTAGGTGAGGGGAGTCTAACGTGTTCATGCCCGCACGAAAGGATTGCTGATTTTTTCCTGTCCCACGGTGGTGGCTGGACCATGCCCAGGGTAAACCTGGGTATCGTCGGGAAGCGTGTAAATCTGTGTGCGGATGGACCGGGCGAGTTGCTCGGCATCCCCTCCGGGTAAATCGGTCCGTCCGACGCTTCCGGCAAAAAGGGCATCGCCCACAAACGCCATCGAAGCGCTGGCGAGATAAAACAAAATGTTGCCGGGGCAATGTCCCGGAACATGGCGCACGTCGAAACGCCGTCCCAGAGCGTCAATCTCGTCGCCTGGTTCAAGCCACGTATCCACTTTGACGGGTTCAAGAGAGAGTGAACGGCTGAGGAAAGCTCGCATCACTTCGGGATTTTCAATCAGCACTCGATCGGCAGCGTGGGCCTTGACGACCGCTTGGGTCTGTCGAACGACTTCGGCTGCGCCTTGTACGTGGTCCCAGTGACCGTGAGTGAGCCACAGTTCTTTGAGGATGACACCCTCCTTCTGGATAATTGATTGCAACTCTGGCCAGATATCCCCAGGTGCATCGACAAGGATCGCTTCGCCCCGACTGGGGGCCGTGAGAAGATACGCATTTGTCTGAATGGGACCGGCCGGCAAAACGTGCAGGTGCATCACCTCTGATGACACGGTCTCTTGACCTCTGAGCAACCTCAAAACCGCACGTCGATCTGGGGGTTGCGGGAACTGTNNTCCACTTGCCACTCCCCGGGGGCGTTTGGCAACCTGTTCAATTCTATGTCGACGCTTACCTTTGCTGTGCTGCCTGGAGATTATATTGGGCCCGAGGTGATGACCGCGGCCTTGCGTGTACTCACGCACGTGGCTCGCAAGGAAGGTCTCACTCTCGACTACAAGATCGCCGATGTTGGCGGCGCTGGAATCGATAATCACGGGAAGGCGCTCCCGGATTCTACCTTGGAGCTCTGCAAGAAAAGCGACGCTATCCTTTTCGGCTCGGTCGGCGGACCCAAATGGGAAAAGCTGCCACCCAAAGAACAGCCAGAGCGCGCCGCGCTCCTACCGCTTCGTAAATGCNNTCACGTTGTTCGCAAATATTCGGCCGGGACTTCTCTACAAAGATCTTGTGGATGCGTCGCCGTTGAAGGTGGAGCGGATTCCGAACGGGATCGACATTGTGTGTATCCGTGAGCTCACGGGCGGGATCTACTTTGGACAACCCAAGACCACCACCACGTTGGACAATGGAGAGCAGCAAGCGATCGATACCATGGTCTACAAGACCTCGGAGATCGAGCGCATCGCGGAAGTCGCTGCGGTCACCGCGCGTGCCCGCGGAAAACGAGTCACCTCTGTCGACAAAGCGAACGTCTTGGAGACGTCGGTGCTTTGGCGGAAGACAGTTACCGATTACTTTGCCAAGAATCACCCCGATCTGGCGTTGACTCATATGTACGTCGATAACGCCGCTATGCAGTTAGCGCGCGATCCGAACCAGTTCGA
>DKKJ01000107.1:199-2711 GCA_002455175.1 Opitutaceae bacterium UBA6669 | reverse complement strand
AAAAAACTTCCAAACCTTTGAAGTGTACACCGGCGGGGAGGGTAATTCTTTCTGACCGCGAAATAGAGGGCCGGGGGTCGGCGGCCTCCGAGATGTTAGCGGGGTCGAATAAGCATCAGAAATGACTCGAAAACCCGGATCGGACGACACCGTGGATTTCGTCGAAAAAAGAGCAAAATACGGTGCAAATCGACCAACAGAGTTGATTTTAGTGCTTTTTTGCGCCTCGACGAATAATTTGGCATGCAAAGCATTATCAATGGTTTAGGCGATTGCATTGAGAAATGCGCCTTTGTGCTCTGCGCCCTAAAACGGTAGGGAGGCTCTCGCCCGCGCGGGCCGGTATGGGTGAACGTTTTGATCGAGCGGGCGACGCGACATGGCGTGTTTGGGCACAACGAGCTCGGCGCGCCAGCGAAGAGCTACAGCAGCCGCCCCTGTCCCTCCGACTTTCGAGCATGGCGCTTTTTTCGTCGCTTAAAGTCCCAAGGCGGCTCGGGATCGTCCGCTGCCCACAGGCCTCGCTTATGCTCCCGCGCATCGTCCTGAGCTTGGAAATATTCTGCCTCTCTCTCGAATGCGTATTGTTCGGTGACCCAAGCCCAGCCGTTCACGACCATTTCGAGTTCGATGTTTCGGGTAACGGGGCGTGGTTTCCGCACTACACCCGCAGCGCAGGAGCCTTCGAGATAATAACTGATTTCTCCGGGATCCATTAGCTCGGTCAAATAGCCCATGCAGAGCATGCGCTTGTACTGGTCGATGGGCGAATAGCCGGTGGATTCTTTCACGACAGGGTCAAGCCGAAGCGTTTTGCCCTCGATGAGGCGGCAGAGAAAATCTCTCGATTCTGGTCCAGCCGGCTGGTCCATTTCGGGTGCATCGATGAACGCGAACCGAAAAGACACGCGGTCGACCCAGCGCTCTCGATATGGATTCCAAACCTTTGCGAGAAATCCGTCGCCGTCAAAGACCTCAAGGACAGTCGCCTTTAGTACCTCATCGACTGACGCCGGCCCTGGATCGTCTGGAGCTATAATCATGAGGCTCGCAACCCGGTCTGAATTGCCAAGATCGCTCCGCTATAGCAGTGTAGGGCTGTCCGAAATCTTAAACTTGGGCTTGAACCACGGCTCGGCCGTACGACTGACCGCCAGTTTGCTAGCGGGGTATTTTCGCAACAGCGCCAACGCGTCTTCTGCGGGACAATTCAGCCAAGCGTCATGCTCGTCAGGATGCAGAATGACGGGCATCCGGTCATGGATGTCCCAAAGCTCGTCGGTGGCATCAACCATGACGCCGGTATAGCAGTCGCCCCATTCGTCGGTCGGGCGCCATAGTCCGGCCCACGCTGCCAACGGCTGATCCGCTACTCCGATCCAGGTGCGTGTCATCTTGCCTTTCTCGCCTTCGGCCTCCGCAAATGAGGTGAAGGGGATAAGACATCGATACACCGGCGTCGTGAACCAGTGCTTCCAGAAAGGGGTAAGCAGTTTGTCGTCGCGTGCATTGTTGACCGGCTTAGGTTTACTCGTCGGCTTCATGCCTTTGAGCCGGACCGGGAACCCCCATGTCATCGCCTGAGCGACGCGCTCACCTGCGTCGGTGCGGACGATGAAGCCCTGACCACCGGGATAGACCTCGCCGGTGCTTGCGTTGGTCGCTTTCGGGCGGCGGGCTTTGAAGTGCGATGCAACTTCGTCCGTCGAGCTGTTCAGCGTGACGAGGTTGCACATTTTGCCAGCTCCTTCAGTTCGCCCCCAGCAGCTCGTCGAAGTTTTGCTGGATCGGCGGCGTGATGCGGAAGCTACCCTTGGGGAAGCGCCGTAGAATGTCCAGCGGCGGCTGGGACCCCATGAGCCAATCGAACCAGTCATCCGGATCGACGACAGCGACGTGGCGGTCCTTGTAGGGCTCAAGATCATCGTAGGCGGGAACGGTGAGAGCGGCAAAGCTGTCCGGCCAATCTTTGCCTCCCGGACGCCACGTCGCGGCGATACAGAAGAATGGCTCGTCGGAAATGAGGCTGGCGGCGTAGATCGTCTTCCCGCGTTTCACCAATCCGAACTCATTTGCGAGGAGAAGGCACGGGCGATCGACTATAGCCGCTTGAGATTTGAGGAGCGGGATTTGAAAGATGTCGGGATCGCGAGAGGGCAGGCCCCAATGAAGCTCTTTCTCGCGCTCTTGTCGACCATCCCAGATCATGACGCGGTGGCGCTTGCCGNNGCCTCCTATGCGCGGAACCGGCTCAACGCGCGTTTCCATTCCCGCTCGTCGGGCATTGGAAGTTTGATGTCGTCAGGCCCGGGTTTGACAAGGTCGAGCCGGATGGGCCGAACGCGCTTTCCTGTCCTTGCTTTGCACCGCGAGCACCAAAACTTCTCTCGTGCTTTCCAAAGACTGTCGTCCCACATCTTGCACTGAAATCGCCACCAAATCCCGTAGGGATCGAAGGTCGCGCTATGGCCGCAGCCGCACACTGGCTTGACCGCCTGGTACCATGCTGCCG
>DKKJ01000107.1:0-188 GCA_002455175.1 Opitutaceae bacterium UBA6669 | reverse complement strand
CCGGGCGCTGCAAGCAACGCCTCCGCGATCAGATTTTCATCGAGTCGTTCCATGCCCAATATGAGAACATGATGAGAACATTTATTCAAGAGGTCGAATCGGAACGATGGAGAAGGCGATGGTTTATCGGAAGGGTGAGCGACCGGTATCAAAGGAAATCCGGCCTTATGACGCGGATCATCCCGTAG
>DKKJ01000348.1 GCA_002455175.1 Opitutaceae bacterium UBA6669 | reverse complement strand
GGCGGCCTTCCAACCTTATGCGAGTTCCCAACGCTGACTACCTTGAGCGGACGGGAAGCCAAATCTTGGGGGCTCGGCTTTGGAGGTTGCCGCCGAAGAGCGCTAACACGCTGCACAAGCACGTGCGGGCGGAGGAGTTCTACTTTGTGGTTCAAGGCGTAGGTCGCATGCGGATCGGCGAGACGACGATTACCGTTCCACAGCATGGAGGCGTTTTGGTGGGACCTGGGGAGCTGCGGCAGATATTCAATGACACGGAGTCGGAGGTCCTCTGGTTGATTGTGGGAGCACCCGATGCCGAATTGGAGCCGCATGAGAAGGGCAATATGTCGCTTTATTACCCAGTGTCGCCAACTCAGCTCCCTAAGGAGTTGAATGGGGTGAATTGGCCACCTCAGGAATAGTGGGTGAGTTGATTGGGTCGCTTCGTTTTAGTGAAAGGCGCGGCTGTGGATTGGTCGGCCAAATTGTCTGGCGCTCAATTCTCGGCTACTGTCCTGTGACGTATCGTAAAGCGTACTGCGCGAGGTTGTAGTCGGCGATGATCGCAAGGTAGTCTCGGCGGGCGCGGAGGAGTTCGTCTTGCGCCTGTAAGTCCTCCAATGCACCGCTGACGCCGGTTTCGCGGCGTTGGCGGGAAAGGCGCGCGGTTTGATCAGCCGCTTCGAGTGTCTTCCGAGCAAGTTCGATCTGCACCGCCAAGGACATCAATCGTGCGTGAGTTTCAACGACTTGGAGACGGACGGCGTCTCGTAACTTTTCCATCTCGAGTTCGGCCTGTTTTTCTCGCGCTGCGGTTTCACGCTGACGGTTGTTGTCAAAAAGTCCTCCTGGACCCACCCGCCAGCTGACGCCTAAGGCGTAGTCTCCGCTGGATCCATAATCACGAGAGAGGGATGAGCCGGAAGGGCCACCGCCTAAACCACCCAACGTCGCTTGGGCGCCAATGGTGGGAATCAATGGGGCATTTTTTGAAGCGCGACGTCCGGTCTGTGCGCTGAGCAGCCGGGCTCCGGCTTCGTCGAGTTCCGGACGAGCCGCGAGCGCTCGGGAAATGAGTACACCTAAATTTTCAAGATGCCCTTCCAGAGTCAGGGGCGCTAAGTCGGCGTCGACCGGCGTGAGTTCGATGGCGGGGTCAAGCCGAAGTACCTCTGCGAGTCGTGCGGCAGCGATGCGTTGGTCGGCTCGGCTGCGCGCGAGTGTGAGTTCAGCCCGTTCACGAGCGGCGCGAACGCGGGCAGCGTCTCCGACAAAGGTGATGCCGAGTTCAGTGGTGACGGAAATTTGTTCCGCATGCCTTGAGGTAATACGCATGGCCTCCTCGGAAGCGAGAACCGTAGCCTGGGTCCGAGTAAGTTCGAAGTACGCAGCAGCTGCGCGGAAGTTGGCTTCCCGCTGGCGACCCGCCAGTGCAGCCTCGTTGGCTTTCACCACCTGGCGCGCGACGAGATTTTGATAGTAGGTTTCTCCCAAATCCAGTTGCGCGTTCAGCGTGACGGCGGCTGCGAGGGATTGCTTGTCGACGTCGAGGATACGACCCTCGACATTTTGGATGTTACCTTCGTGTCGGCGCACCGTGATGGCAGGAGAAATCCAGGGAAAGTATCGAGCTCGGGCAGAACCGTGGGCAGCACGTGCTTCGTCGAGTCGCGCACGCGCTATCTCCACGTCCAAATTGTTGGCACCGGCTAGCCGCAGTGCCGTGGGAAGATCAATTGTTTGTGGTTCTACCGTGTATCCGATTTGGACGACGCAGACGGCTAAACCCAACGTTACCCAGCCGCGCAAACTACGACTACAACCGTTTGAGTTCATCGAGCCTCCACTGCCTTTATTGCTTGGCCGGATACCAGCGCTGCCTTGCCGGGTAGGATCACGCGTGCATTCTCCGGGATACCCTCTACGATCTCCACATACGCGCCGTCGTTAAATCCGTAGTTTACGGGTACCCGTTTTGCTTTGCCGTCCTCCAGTAAAAAAAGGAATCCCGCGGCTTTCTCGCGAACTAATGCTGATGCGGGCACGCGTACCACGTTGGTGTGACGTTCGATTCCGATTTTGACGACGGCGTACATGCCAGGGCGCAGGACCAAATCAGAGTTGGGTAAGTCCGCTTCGACGAGGAGTGAACGTGTGGCTTCATCAAGAGCCCCAGTGTGACGGCTGANNCTTTTCCGGCAAAGGTTTTTCCTGGAAGTGAGTCCGTAGTGATCACCACGGGCTGGCCAACCTGCACGCGAGCGGATTCCACTTCGGGTACGGGTACCCGCACCCGGATGGTTGAGTAGTCCATAAGTGTGACAATGGCGGCCGAAGTGCTATTGGCAGTAGCGGCAGGGATAAAAGCGCCAGGATCGACATAACGCATGGTCACTAGACCGGCAAAAGGCGCAGTGATCCTCGCATAGCGTTGCATCGAATCATTGTAGCCCAATGCCGCCTCTGCGATTGCGACGCGGGCGTCGGCGGTGTCGGCTAGCTGCGGCGTGATCAGATCTGGAGCTTTCTTTCGTGCTTCTTTGATTCGCTCGGATTCCGTGAGGGCGATTTTGAGCTCTGCCTGATGTTGGGCTCGTTCAGCAACTATCTCGGGTAGTTCAAGCTCTGTCAGCAATTGGCCTGCGTTTACCGAGTCGCCTTTATCGACGGTAATCGTTTTGAGGTAGCCTGCGACTTTAGCGTGGAGGGTCACCTGTTGGTTTGCGCGAAGCGTGCCGGGAAGTGTCAGGTACCGATAAATGTCCCCCCGTTTCGGGGTGATGACCTCAAGCTCTATGGGAGCCTGGGCGTAAGCGAGCGAGGCACTGATTAGACTTAAACCTAGGGCGAGGAACGGGAAGGAAGACATGCAAGAAGACGAGTAACCGAGCTTAGGTTAGAGTTTTCGCGCGATAGTGTAGGCTAGCGGGATCTCGCGGGTGGAGTGAGGATGATCGGACCTTTCGACTGGTGAGAATGGCAAAGAAACTCGGTAGGACAAAGAGGGTAGCACATGTCGCCAGTGCCAGTCCACCGACCACTGCGCGACCCAAAGGGGCAGTTTGGTCGCCGCCTTCGCCAGCTCCGAGGGCCAACGGCATCATCCCTGCGATCATGGCGAAACTCGTCATCAAAATTGGACGTAGCCGCGAGCTGCCGCCTTCGACTGCGCCGATGATAGGATCCGAACTAGCGAGACGTGCTTTTTCTGCGAAGGTGACGAGCAAGATCGCATTGGCGACAGCCACGCCGACTGCCATGATGGCACCCATGGCGGATTGGATGTTCAAGGTCGTCTGGGTAAGCCAAAGTGCCAGGACCACGCCTACAAGCACGGCGGGAATGGTCGAGACCACGGCCAGAGACAGTCGAATCGACTGAAAGTTGGCAATAAGGAGTAGGAAGATCACCACTACGGCAATAACGAGGCCAGAGCGAAAGCCATCCATGAGTTGAGTGAGCGGANNCGAGCCTCTGGTGTTGGTCCGGCGTCCGCGACTGCTTGACGAATGGCGCGCATCGCAGTGCCAAGGTCTGTGCCGTGGAGATTGGCCGTGATGCTAAGGAGGCGGGCGACGTTGTAGCGCTCGTAAGTCCCCGGTGAGGTTCCTGATCCAATTTTGGCCAGGTTGCGAAGCAAAACAGGTTCTCCGCCTGAAGATTTGACCGGCACGTTACCGATATCTTCGATTGAGGTCGTCTTTGTTTCTGGAATTTGTACCTGGACGTTGAAGCTGATCCCCGAGTTGGGATCGGCCCAATAGATAGGTTTAGTGAAGCGGCTCGGNNGGCGACCAGCGACCGTGTTACATCGGTCATTTTCACTCCGAGCAAGCCGGCGCGTTCCCGGTCCACATTAACGGTTACGGTGGGATAGTCTAACGTTTGGGCCACCTGCACGTCGCGTAGATACGGAATTTTTTTCATCTGATCGATGATTTTGTCTGCGTAGGCTTTGCTCACGGGAAGCGGAGACCCGCTGATCGCAATCTCAACGGGAGTCGGTGATCCAAAGCTCATCACCCGCGAAACGATATCTTGAGGCTCGAAGGAAAACCTCACATCGGGGAGTTCCTTCTGAAAAACGCCGCGCAGCTTTTCCTTAAACTCTTCGATTCTGATACCGGACCCGGGCTTGAATTGAATTGCTAGCCAGCCTTCTTCCGGACCGCCGTTCCAAAGGTGGACCAAATTGACAGGAAAGCTGGAATTGTGGACTCCGATCATCCCAATGGATACATCTAGTTTGTCGGCCCCTCCTGCTTCGCGGCTGATGATCTGAAGAACGTTCTTGGCCAATGCTTCGGTGAGATCGACGCGGGTGCCGCTCGGAGCGCGTAGTCGGAGCGCGAATTGACCATTGTCAGTGTGGGGGAAAATTTCGGTTCCGATTTTCTTCCCGACAAACCAAATTACTCCACCACACACTGCGAGATACACAATAACCAGCGGCCAGCGCAGAGTGACCACATTGCGCAAAAGTCGAGCGTAACCCCTTTGCATGCGCCCCGCTTGAGAGGTATCGTGAGTTTTCGCGCCGTGTCCCCGTAGTAACCAGATCGAGAGGATCGGTACCAACGTGCTGGAAAGCAGATACGAGGCGATCATGGAGAAACCCACTGCCCCTTCCATGGGAATGAAGAGCGCTTGGGCGGCACCCACCATGAAGAATGCGGGAATAAATACGGCCAGGATACACGGCATGGCCAGCAATCGCGGTAGGGCCGTCTCGCGTGTGCCCTCGTACGCCGCCTCTGACGGCGAGGCACCGCGTGCCATATGAGCGTGGATATTTTCCACGGCTACGGTCGATTCATCAACTAGGATGCCGATTGCCAGCGCCAGACCACCCAACGTCATTAAGTGAACCGACTGGCCGGTAAGCCACAGAGCAAAGACCGCACTCAATAGCGAAAGCGGAATGTTGATGACTACGATAAACACACTCCGCCAATCGCGTAAGAAGAGGAGGACCATGAGTCCCGTCAGCACTGCGCCCAATCCGCCTTCTTTAAGCACATCCTTGATCGAGCGGTTCACCACGGGTGATTGATCAAAAACGTAGCTGACCTTGATATCATCCGGGAGAATTTTCTGAAACTCAGGAATGTTCTTTTTGACTAGGTCGACCACTGCGAGAGTTGATGCGTCGCCGCGCTTGGTCACCGGGAGGTAAACGGTACGCAGGCCATTGGCCAACGCGTGCCCCGTGGTGATATCGGCGGCGTCTTCCACTGAAGCGACGTCACGAAGAAAGACGGCTCCGGCATCCGTACGGCGCAGAGGGACGGCTTCCAGGTCTTTGGGGTTTTTTACAATCGCGTTCATTTCCACGATGGGATACTTATCCCCCAGATTGAGGTTGCCTGATGGACTGATCGGATTGGCATCCGCCAGTGCTTGCACGATTTCGTCCGGCGATAAGCCGTAAGCACGCATGCGCTCCGGATTAACATTGACGATGATCCCGCGAGAGCTGCCTCCAAAGGGAGGAGGTGCTGAGACCCCTGGCAGAGTCGCGAACGCCGGACGTACCCGATTCAGAGCTTGATCCTGCATTTCACCCAGCGTCCGATTAGGATTATCGGTGGAAAAAACTAAGTAACCGACCGCAACACTGCCTGCGTCGAACCGAGTGACAAAGGGAGCGGGTGTTCCTTCTGGCATGAAGGCTCGCGCGCGGTTTACGTACGCGATGGTTTCCGACAACGCCTGTGACATGTCGGTCCCCGGATGGAATTGGAGCTTCATGATCGATGCCCCTTGGATGGACTTCGACTCCACATGCGAGATGCCAGCAATGTAGAGGAAGTGATATTCGTANNGGTGTCGAGTACGTTCATGCTAGCTGTCAGAGATAGAGGGGTGGGGAAACGCGCGGCGACTTGGTGGCGTCCTGAATGCTAACAGCGAGCAATCGGAAACCTCAGGCGAGTCTATTCCCGTTCATGACGTTGAATAGCTCAAGGTCCGTTCTTAGTCGCTTCATGTCGCGTGGAGGCAAGCGGCCGTAGTTATGAAGGCCGCTAACTCATCTGGATGAGGTCAGAAGGCATGGCTCTGCTCTATGGTGAGGGTGACTTCACTCAAACGGTAGCGATCGCAACCACGGCAGGTTATGATTGTGACAACCAAGCGGCGATGGTGGCTGGTCTGCTCGNNCACCAGTCGTGGTCGATGGGCGGTGCCGTTTAATGACACCTATATCAACTACTCGCGCGACAACCTGCCCAATCGATTCAGTATCGAAGACCTGGTTGATCGGATCGTGGCGATCACGGAAAAAGCGATCCTCGCTGAAGGAGGGCGACGCTGGGAACAAGGGGGCGTGCTCTACTACGAAATTTCGCCGCAGGCGACCCTCACGCTCCCAGAAGTCCCTGGTGGCGCAGTGGTCGGCCCGCCTGCAGAACTTGAACCTCGCTCGCTTATCGATTGGTAGGTTGCCATTGGAGTAAACCCAAAGAGCGACGTGCGAGAGAACGCAGTCCCACCTACCAGAGCCTCGACGACCAGCCAAGATGGCGGAACTTGNNAGGCTCTCGGATGGCTACTAAATAAATCTCGCAAGTAACTTATTTAAAGTAGGTAAGAAGGTATGGGCATTAGGGATGCGTTTTAGCTTGTGTAGAAAACGATCATACGAGATCGGATGTCTGACAACCATTCGATATGATCGATCATTTCGATCAAAAGAGTTTATGACGTACCTACCCCTGTTATCGTGCACGAGCTTACCGGCTCGACGCTTCGCTCTGATCGTGGTCCCGNNTGCCCTAGTTGGGGCGCTGACCGCTCAACCTTCTGTATCGGTCGGCACAACTCCTGTGCCTCCTGAGGTCGTGGTCACCTTGGATCCCTTTCAGGTGAACACGGATTCTGATCGAGGCTTTATTGCGACCA
Source organism: Opitutaceae bacterium UBA6669 (assembly GCA_002455175.1). Taxonomy (GTDB): domain Bacteria; phylum Verrucomicrobiota; class Verrucomicrobiia; order Opitutales; family Opitutaceae; genus UBA6669. The sequence goes on along the minus strand of DKKJ01000348.1, from coordinate 8,070 downwards.
GCTCCCTCGCTGGGGGCCGGCTCGCTGGAGAGCTCAAGGATACTCCAGTTGCTTACACGGTGCTCACTCGTGACTTCATTGATGCTCTTGAATTGAACGACCTGCAGACGATGTCGCAGTGGTCCACTAACGCGACCGACTTAGCCGACGATAATACCACTTACAATACGGGTAACGCGGTGCGGATTTCGTCGCGGGGTGTGTCCAGCAACTCACCACAGCGCAATTTTTTCCCGGTTAACTTTAATTTCGATAGCTACAATATCGAGCGGCTCGACTTGGCTCGCGGCCCAAATGCCATTCTTTTTGGAACGAGCGGGGTAGGCGGAACGACCAATAGCGTTACCAAACGTGCGAGAACTGAACGCCGATTTTCCGAGGTAAGGGTATCCGCGGGGTCTTGGGATAATTATCGCGCTACACTGGATCATAACCAGCCATTAGGTGGAAAAGTCGCCCTGAGGGTGAATGCATTATACCTTGATCGAGCTGGGTGGCGCGACGGCGATTTTGAGACCCGAACTGGAGTAACGGTGGCGGGCACGTGGTCGCCGTTCGCAAACACTGAGATAAGAGCGGAGTTCGAATCCGGGGAAATGGACCGCACANNCACCACCAGCATTGACGATAATGCGAGCGGCTGGAACGGTTCCTCTGTCTTTAGTGCGCGTATTGCCGGAGCCCAGAACGCCGCCGGCATTGCTCGCACGGCGGCACGCACGGCAGTGTTTACACCGTCAAGCGGGCTCCAACTGGTCAACTATGAGGGGTGGGCGACCACCCAGGGTGGAAACGCGGCAGTGGCAGTACCAGCGGGCGGCACGCTAGTGGTGGGGCCGACGGCCAACATCAACAATCAGTCAATTGTCGGACNNACCTCCGACCTGTACGCGCTTGCCGAGGGCGGATCAAAATTCGTGAAGCCGTCTCGGACGACGTCAACTTTTCCCCATGGCGATCTCTTTGGTGTACGCAATAAGGAGTACACCTTGTCTCTTACGCAGCGTTTTGGGGAAAATCTGTTCATCGAACTCGCCGCTAACACAGGCACCGAAGATACTAACTCTGACATCGGCATCAGTCGCACGATGACGAAGATTAATATCGACGTGAATTCTGTGCTCCCGAATGGGCAACCAAATCCGAACTTTCTAGAACCCTATGTTCAATCGACAAGCTTTCCGTATCTACAATTACGTGACAAAACTAATTTGAGGGGGGCTCTGGGATATGNNGTTTGCCTTTAACGTGATTGCTGGGCAATCGGATAATAAGTTCGACCGCAATGCTTGGCGGTATATGATAAAGGCTAATCCTGATCCTCGGCAGTGGCCGAACTTCGCGAACATCTTTTATCGCTTTTATCTCAACACGGACGCGAACCGTTCGATGCCGCGACCAGAGAGCTGGACTTATGTCGATCCGGTCAACAATACAACCGCGACAGTCCCGGCGGGGTTAGTGCGCGATTATCAAAATACGAGTTTTAACCAGGTCAATGAAACGGATTACCAGTACCTTCAGGCCGCTGCCAACGGCAAGTTTTTTAAAAATCGCCTTCATCTCCTAACAGCAGCTCGGCGTGATAAATACAAAACTCACCAGGAATCAATCGTACTCCAGTTCGACAATCCAACGAACTGGAATGGATACGAGCGATTCTTCAAACCTACTGCCCCGGCTGACTGGGCTACATTGACGTACCGTGAACGCGATGCCGCCGGTAATCCTGTTGGCTCCCCGCTCCCTGCCGATACGCGCCCACGCATTAGCAACCAGCGCGATGCTCGTTATGCTAATGATCGCTTCCGCGATGACTATGCACCGCCTGACACTCAGGCCTCCGTGGATACGTTTACCATGGGCTCGGTGTTTCATCTGACGCGTCACGTAAGTGTTTTCGCGAACTATGCAGAGTCGTTCCAGCCCCCAAGTATTCAATTGAAGCTCGATGGGACCATCTTCCAACCTTCCACCGCTAAAGGTCGAGATTACGGCGTGCGTTTTACCGCGCTCGACGGCGATCTGGTGGTGAATGTTATCCGTTACGAAGGAGAAGGGAAAGGCCGCTCCGTCTCTAGCTCTCCGTTTTCAACGAACTTTCTCGCGATTATCAATGCCAACAAACTAGGTGATCTGGTCTCTAATCTCAACTCCCGTGGATTGCTTCCACTCCCACTGGGCTACGTGGATAGCGCGTCTGTAGCAACTGAAGGCTGGGAACTAGAGCTCACTGCTAACCTCACCAAGAATTGGCGCTTGATGTTCAACGGTGCGCTGCCGCGGGCGACAGAGAGCGATGCTAACCAAGAGTCGCTCGCGTTTTGGAACGAGAAGAAGGAGACGCTGCGCTTGATCGTCCAGGACGCGGGCGGAAGCTTCGTAGGTGATGTCGCCACATTCACCGGCGTACCGCCCCCCGGACAAAGTGTTACTGAGGGACAAAACGCAGTAAACGCATGGAACGATAATGTGGTTCAGTTCGCATCGCTGGTGAACAACCAGAAGCTCGATCGACTTACCGAGGCAACGGCTAACCTTTACACGGACTACCAGTTCGCGCGCGGGCCGTTGAAAGGCCTACGGGTCGGCGGCGGGATTAATTATCGAGGGAAACAGGTTATCGGCAACCGCGGAGGCGATACCATCCGCGATCCTTCGAATCCAAACGGGGCTATCGACGATCCCAAGGTCGGACCGTTCGACTATGTCTACACTGATCCTTACACTGTAGGTACAGTGACTTTAAANNATTACAACTTTCGTCTCAAGCGGAAATACAATATCGTCCTGAACCTGAAAGTGGACAATCTCTTCGATTATGACCAACCGCTTTACTATAACAGCGTTCTACGCCCGATGAACGGAGATCTGACTAACCCTGCACGCGTCGCGACCCCGGCGCGATATAGCTGGGTGACACCGCGTAGTTATGTTTTCACGACTACGTTTAAGTTTTAGGCCTCCAAAAACGGGTGCCAGTTGTCCAAGCTGCTCGGTGACACTTTGAGATCAACCGTCATGGGCAGCCGCGGTTGTGTCGTCGTCAGCGTGAGTGGACTTCCAACGTTTACGTAAGGGAAAGAGCGATCTTCGTGCTCCCTCTTAACGGTTGAAGCCGCAAACGCGCCTTTGCGCAGAATTCACCCATCGACGGCCTCCGGCGAGTTAACGACCCCAAAGAGGTTTTTGACAAGCCAGAGATGATTTCGGGCTGACTTCCTCCGGTGAGACGCACTTAGCGATAGGGATATTTCTTAGTGGGCTTTCGAAGTCGGTGATCTTGCCGATAAGCAAAGTATTCGGTTATTTATGAAGCTCGGAACCAAGATTACCTTCGCTGCTATTAGCTCTATCGTGGTGGCGGTGGGCGTTTCACTGGTCATTCAGAAACGGACGATAGAAAAACAAGGGATAGAACTTCTCCGCGGCACCATGCACGCCGCTTTGGTGGAGGCGGAGAGTATGCGAGAATCGGTATCGGAACTCGGGGTGAGCGGAGCGTTTGATCAAGAAAAGCTTCTCGCTGACTACAAAGCCAGCGGAGACCTGAGATCCTCTACGTTGTATCGGACCATCCCCGTAGTCGCTGCGTGGGAGGCGGCAGGTAAAGCGGCGGAGGCCTTGGGAATGACATTCCGTATTTCGAAGCAACAGGCTCGGAATACAAAAAATCTTCCGACGCCGGAAGAGCTACCCATGCTGGAATATCTCGGGACGCCGGGAGCGGAGGAGTACTTTTTGGCGGATCGGAGCACCAATACCATCGTCCTCGCCCGGCCTGTCCGACTCACGCAGGACTGTATGTCCTGTCATGGAGACCCTGCGACGAGTCCAACAAAGGATGCGAAAGATCTTGTCGGTAATACCATGGAAAACTGGAAACCGGGAGAGGTGCACGGAGCGTTTGTCCTGAAAACGGACTTTTCCAGGGTGGACCAAGCCGTATCTCAGGGCATGACGTCGAGCTTGCTCTGGGTGGGGTCGGTAACGCTGGTGATTGCCCTAGGATTTACATGGATGAATCAANNACGGCGGATACGCTCGTTCAGGGTTCAGAGCAGATCGCCTCCGCTTCAAATCAGGTTTCTGCTTCAAGTCAGACCTTGGCCAAGGGGGCGAGTGAGCAGGCATCCTCGTTGGAGGAGACGAGTGCGGCGATCGAAGAAATGTCGAGCATGACACGTCGCAATTCTGAGCACGCCAACCAAGCTCGCGAGCTTGCCATGTCTGCGCGGGCCACTGCCGATGCCAGTTCGATTTCGGTCACTCGGCTGAACTCCGCGATGGATGAGTTAAAGGCCTCAAGCGCGGAGGTCGCCAAGATCGTCAAAACGATTGATGAGATCGCCTTTCAGACAAATTTGCTCGCNNATGCGAAGGAAACGGCCGAAAAGATTGAAGCCGCTTTCAGCAAATCTGCGGAAAGTTCAAAGATGAGTGCAGAAGTTGCAGGTAGTCTCACCGAGATTATTGAGAAGGTACGTAAACTCGACGGGTTGGTCTCGGAGATTGCTCAGGCCTCCAGAGAACAATCTGAGGGTATTAGTCAGATTAACGGTGCTGCGAGCCAGATGGACCGCGTTACGCAAAGCAACGCGGCGGCGGCCCAGGAATCGGCGGCAGCGGCGGAACAGCTCAATGCACAGGCCGTAGANNGCATGGTCGCTCATCTCTTCAAACTCATCGGTGGGCCAAGCGGCCGTGAGTCCAGGCGGTCCGTGACGTCCGCATTCACGATTCCAGATTAAGAAATTGGCTGTTCGGCGTGAAGGTGGAGCAAACGCCATTCATTGCCGCGGACCCTCAACGCAAGTTACCCTGGGACTGTCACACTTGGCAGCGTCTTGGCAAGCGAGCATCCGTAGGGGGCAAGGTGCTATCAATCAGTTGGTAACGAATTCGTTTGCGGCGAACTGAAGAAATTTCTCCAGCTCGGGGTGGGAAAACCACGGGGCTAGTCTTCTTAGACTCCGAATGAGGCGGTCACTGGATGTCGTTGAACTTCGGTTTTCCTCCTGCAAAAAACATGAGAGTGTTCTTTTTCGTTGAGATTACGGTACCTGCATAGGGTGATGAGGAGCTNNTCATTACTGTTATCATGCACCTTATCATTGATCCCTCGTCCTTGCTGCAGAGCCTCTCGTGGAAGCGAGCTTTTCTGCTCTGGATCGCACTTGGGCTTCTGGGCGTCCCCGGGTTCGCGGCCGACTCGGCGTCGAAAGTGACACCTGGAACGGGGGGAGTGGAGAAAGATGTGATCACCTCAAGCACACCTATGCGCTTGGAAGCGGAGAGCACTGGTGTGCATGGTCAATTGGTCGTCGCTCAAGAGCTCATCAGTGCAGATTCAACGAGCGACCTGCTGTACACCCTGACTACCGAACCAAATTTTGGTAGGGTTGGACTGGCAGGTGGCGGTGATGATACAGACTTCTTTAAAAACAAAACCTCCCGACTCGCCTACTTTGCTTATCGGCCGCAGGAAGACTATTCCGGCGAAGACTCGTTTAGCTATACTGTGCGCAATGAGACTACGGGGCTGATCTACAAGAACCGCGTCGTCATCTTGGTCAAGCCGCCGCCTGCGGTCGAACTCGAAAAGTTCGAAGTGGGCGCCACGCGAGAACGTTTTGTTAATGTCACTGCGGTGTCGCTGACGACACGACCGAACCTACCGATTACGCGAACCTTGCCCAGTCATGAGGATTTTATGTCGCCCGGTGATCGTATCGGCATTGCCGAGCCCAAGGTCGCGTTTCTCCTCGACGAAAAGGCCCAGGCCAAAAATGGGACGGCGCGATTGGATCGTGCGACCGGTAGGTTGAGCTACTCACCGAACCCCGGTTTCATCGGTGAGGACCGTTTCAAATACTACACGATCGATGAGAACAACGCCCACTTAGGGGTGGAGAACGAAGTGACCGTGCAAGTGGAGCCCATTCGTATTCCAAAGCAGATTTCGGTGGATCGTTCCCGTAGCCGTGAGGTGGATTTGGTGTTCGTAATCAACAATTCCCCTTCCATGGAAGCTCATCAGAGCCGGATCGCTGCGAACCTTAGTCGATTCCGGCAGCTCTTCGACAGCCGCGACCTGGACTATCGTATTGGAGTATTAACGACAGATTTCGTGAACTCGGTTTCCAGCCGAGCACGTGATGACCAGCCTTATTACAAAGATGTCCGCTCTACCGAGGTGGACGCGTCAGGAAACCCAGTTCTCGATCGCCGTGGACGACCCAAGCAGGTGACGAAACGGGTGGCCAGCAATGGCGCGTTGGTGCGATTGCCCGTGATGACGCAGCCGTGGGTGACTCCACAGACACCCAATGGTATTTTTTCGGAGTTGGTTAAGGTCGGCACGAACGGCGACAGCAATCGCACCGCGTTCACTTCCGTCTACAATTTTGTCGCGGGTTACTACAACAAGGAGCACGCGTTCCTCCGTCCGGAAGCCACGACGATCGTGGTTTTCTTTATGGATGAGGAAGAGACCCGCATGGCCACGTGGAAAGAGCAACGGAATGCGCCCCCGCGGGCAGAGTGGGTTGAAAATGGCAAACTGCCCGACCTGTTGAATCAGGCGAACGAGCGTACTCCCTCACAGCGTCAGACACTCGATGGCTACATCAACTATTGGGTCCTTCGCCCGTTCATCATCGCCAAGGGCAACAAGCGGGGGAAACTGGAGATGCATGCGGTGGTTTCACCGGATAATGTTTCTCACCGTCGCGCGGCCGAGCTGACAGGCGGTACCGTCCTCAACATCGAGTCAGACTTTTCCGGACCGCTGGCAGAGTTGGGCGACCGGATCGCGGATACAGTCGCGGTTGCGCTCGAGCCGGTTGAGGGCTCAGCCACCTTGTACAAGAAAAGCCTGCGGGTTTTAGTCGATGGGCAAGAGATTCCGCCTGATCCTAAGAATGGATACGTTTATGACGACCTTACCCATAGTATCCGTTTCCAGGGAGAAGCGAAGAGGAAGGCGTTCACTGCGAAAATCGATGTCAGCTATGAGGAGCACCGGTAGAATCTAGAGGAAGCTTACGTCTTCTAAAGGGCCAGCGGGGTTTGCGGCACGCGTGCCCCGGCCCCCAGGGACGTGGGCCCTCCTGGGGATGCGAAGTATCCAAACGCGACGCCGATCACGGGCTCTTCTACGTTTGAATGGGCGAGGTGTCGCGGGTTTCTGTCTAGGGGCTATCGTTTAGAGGGTGCGTTTTGCATGCCAATGCTGCGCACAGCCAATCGATGCAGATAGCAGAGTGTTGAAAGGGATTGGAGTTTGCTTTGAGTGCTTTCGCCAATCAACGTCGTTGCTATGAGCAACCCCGCGCGCTGGTTCTTCGTTTTCCTATGCTCAACCTTAGCGACGATGGGGCAATCGACTTGGACTTCTGTGTCCTCGTCGACAAACAAGAATCTATGGGGTGTAACTTGGGCGGATGGGCTTTTTGTCGCTGTTGGGGACGAAGGAACTGTCTTAACGTCCTCGGACGGTAGGGAGTGGACTCAACGCCCTTCTGGAACGACGGAAACGCTGCGAGGAGTTTCTAGTGCAGATAGACGTTTCGTCGCGGTGGGAACGAATGCGACGATCTTGCTTTCGTCGGATGGTTTTTCTTGGCGAAAAGCGGAGATGGCGGAGACCGCCACTGGCCCAACTGATCTCAATGCAGTTTTGGCCTTACCAGGGAAGACAGTGGCATTGGGGGATAACGGGACCTACGCCTACGAATAGTCTTCCCGCGGACGTTTTATGGCGCACAGGCGCCCGGGGAATTCCAGCCGTTACNNTGTGGCCTATGCGCAGGGATATTTGCTCGGTGTTGGGCAAATTGGGGTTGAAGTGGCGCACTCTATGGGAGCAGTTTCTGTGTTGGATGGCGGGCTCCCGCATCGGCGTTCGCCGCTCACGATTGCGGATTTATTTGCGGTGGGTGCTAACAACGGGGTTGTGGTGTCGGTGGGTGCACGAGGAGTGATCGTCACCTCAATCGATGTGAAAACGTGGGCATCGCGGTCAAGTGGCACGACAGAAGATCTTTTTGGACTCGGTTTTTCGATAAT
>DKKJ01000406.1:197-4420 GCA_002455175.1 Opitutaceae bacterium UBA6669 | reverse complement strand
TGTGGCTTACCTTAACCAGGACGGACGGCGAGTCGTTCATCGTTTGCGAGAACAGACGTCTGGCGGCTGGCAGCTTCAAGGACTCAATAATGGCTTCGTCGACCGGGAGAAGGTGACACCAAAAAATTTCCTGGGGGTGGTCTACGCTTCGCTCGACGCCTCTGTACTTGCTGCCCAGTGAGCTCTTTTTGCAGCGTTAATTAAAAACATCTGCCCCAAGGGGTATTCCGATGGTGGGTCGACTGGGATTCGAACCCAGAACCNNCTGCTATCGACCCCCAATCGAGATGAGCCGCGTGGAATAGGTCTTAGGCTTCGTAGTTGGCAAGGATTTTTTGCGCTTCTTCTGTTCCTGAGTTGAATAGTACGGGTCAAAGGAGCGAGAAGAGCGGACGCACTTTATCCAGTATCAACCTAACTTAGCGCCTTTTGGTCACATCGCGTCAAACAGTGGGAACAATTCAAAATTATACTCATCACACTGCTGCTGAGCGTATGACCACTAAAGCGCAGGATGTTGCCCTCGACCGTATGCTAGTTGACCGGTTTAAATCGGGAGATCACGCCGCTTTCGATGAGATGGTTCGGCGACATTGGGACCGGATCTATGCTATGGTCCACCAGTTACTGCGTAATCAGCAAGACGCAGAAGAGGTGACTCAAGACGCTTTCATTCGTGCCCATCGCGGATTGGTGAACTTCCGCGGTGATTCTGCATTTTCTACATGGCTGTACCAGATCGCGACTAACTTGGCTCGCAATCGCTACTGGTACTGGTGGCGACGCAAGCGGGACCACACCGTGTCGTTCGATCAGCCGGTCGGACCAGATAATGCTACGCCTTTAAGTGAGGTCTTCGCAGCGGAGCAAGAGACCCCGGACGATGTGACCGTGACCCAGGAACTGGTGGATCGGATCGCTGTCGGAATGGAGAAGCTCTCTCCCAAACACCGAGAGATCCTTGTCTTACGAAACGTCAAGAACCTGTCCTACGAGGAAATTGCCGTGATTCTGAAAATTTCCGTAGGTACTGTCAAAAGCCGCATCGCCCGCGCGCGCGAAAGTCTCCGAGAGCGCATGGGAGAGGATTTTAAATGAAAGAGTCCCGTTACATCGAACTGCTCAACCTCTACGTTGATCATCAGCTCACCCCGGCTGAGGCGTCAGAGTTGGAAGCTGAAGTCCAACGAAATCCTGAACGCCGTCGGGTGTATGCTCAGTATTGCCGCATGCAGAAAGCCTGCACGCTATTGTTTGAAGCCGAACGTTCCCTCGCTCCTAAAACGGCGGCTTGCCTTGTTGCGCTCAATTCGCGTGAGCACGAGGCCACCGTCACGCCTTTCTGGGGGTGGGGAGCAGTACGTTATGGTGGCATGGCCGCAGCACTGTTGGCAGTGGGGATTTTCAGCGCGCGGGTCATGATGTCTGATCGGACGGGTGACCTCCTTGTAACCACGCCCAACTCATCAGCCGCACTCGTACAGGTTCCGGAAGAGCCCGTCATTTTGGCCGAGCCATCCGTCACCGCGATTGCGGCGATGTCCCCTGCGCCTTCCNNCTTCCTCCCAGGGCACTGCGCCTGTCGTCGGGAGTCTAGCCTCCTCCTCAGCCCCTGCTTCAGCGAGGGCGCAGTTCCACTCCTTGCTGGTTGGCACGACGTTGGTTTTAAGCCGAATCTCTGACTCCGACGCCTCTGCGAGATCGTCGGTGGATCTGGAGTGGCTGAATCAGGTCAAGCTGCCAGCGGTGCGTACGTTGCCGGTGGAGGAAATGGGGTTTGAAGAGTCGACGTCATTGCGTCCTCAGCAAGAGCCCCGAGTCTACCGCAGCCGCCAGCCTTTCCAAGGCAACGCGGAGATGATCTCGTTTCAATTCCAGCGCTGAGCTGGCAAAAAATGGCCCCCGATTCTCGGGGGCTTTTTTTTGCGGTAAGCCGAACGACCTTCCCTTACGCGAAGGCTTTTTTGACCAAGGCCTCCGTGGAGGCATTGGGGCCAAGTGCGAGCGCGGCTCGCCTGACCGCTTCATCGGCATCGGGCGCTTTGAAGCCGAGAGCGATGAGCGCTTTGACCGCGTCAGAGATGCGCGAGTTGGACGCACCTGACGAGGGTGAGGGAGAAGTGCCTCCGATGGTAGGTGTTTCGGAGCTCGGAGTAATGCTAACCTTGCTCCGGAGTTCGACTACCAGGCGTTCGGCGGTCTTTTTGCCGATGCCGGGACATTTGGAGAGGAGGGCAATGTCGCCCTGGCCAATGGCGGCTTCTAGCGACGCTAGAGAGAGTTTGCTCATNNTGAGCGCCATTTTGGGGCCCACGCCGGTCACGTGCTCGATCATCAAGCGGAAGAAGTCGCGGTCAGCGGTGGTGGCAAACCCATAGAGGGTCTGAGCGTCCTCACGATAGATCACCAGCGTGTGGAGTTTGACGGTGCTCCCAAGGACGGGAAGTTTCTCCGCGGTGGTGACGGGGATATTGACCTCGTAGGCCAGCCCGTTGATTTCCACGACCGCGATCAAAGGGGTAGCGGACGTCAGAACCCCTTGGATGGACGTGATCATGATGCGGAGCGAAACCGATCTGCCGACTCAGCGAAGGCCAAGCACGTCCTGCATGTCGTAGACGCCAGCAGGCCGCTGGTAAACCCACGTGGCCGCGCGAAGTGAGCCGCGGGCGAAAATACCGCGATCCGAAGCTTTGTGGGTAAGTTCTACACGCTCCCCTAAGGCGGCGAACATGACCGTGTGATCACCGACGACGTCGCCCCCGCGAAGAGCATGAATGCCGACTTCCGTTGACGTACGCTCACCCGTAATCCCATGCCGACCGTGTCGAAGCGCATTAGCTTCGAGTTTTCGCTCCTTGAGAATGATCTCCAGCAGGCGCTCAGCAGTGCCACNNATGTGCATCTCGATCACCTCAGCGTCGTAGTCCGCTCCGAGCACCGCGGCGGCACGTTGTGTGAGGGCGAAGAGTAAGTTGACGCCCACAGAGTAATTTCCCGACCAAACGCAGGGGATCGTCGCGGCTTGCGCGAGCAGGCGCTTTTTAGATTCCGCAGAGTGCCCGGTCGTACCAATCACCAGCGCTTTTTTATGGGCTTGGGCTAGGCTTATGACCTGCTCGGTGGTGCTGTGGAACGAGAAATCGATGACCACATGCACCGCAGGGTTAGCAAAAAGGGCATTGAGATCATCACCGGCATCAGCCTGCGCCGCGACGTTGATGCTGCTCTCACGAGCGGAAGCCGCGATGGCTTGGCCCATGGGTCCCCGGGAACCCACGATTGCGATAGAGGGAGCCATGGATGATTACTTGCCGATCGCCTTGAGGGCTTCGATGAGTGCCTTTTCGTTGCCAGGAGTGATTTCACTCAGGGGTGCTCGCACTTCGGGAGAAGAGATCACCCCAGCGCGGGCTAGGGCGACTTTGACGGGCACGGGATTTGGCTCGAGGAACAGGGCCTTGAACGTCGGGAAAAGTTTGCGGTGAAGCTTTCCGGCGCGGGCAAAGTCGTTGGCCAAGGCTGACTGGGTCAGCTGAACCACTTCCTTGGGGAGTAAGTTGGAAGCGACACTGATCACGCCTTCGGCGCCGACGGACATGAATGGTACCGTTAGGCTGTCGTCGCCGCTGAGTACGGTGAGGTCTTTGCCCAGCGCCTGCTTGAGGAGGTCGACGCGTTCCACCGAGCCGCCGGCCTCTTTGATCCAACGAACGTGGCGGTACTTCTTCGCCAGACGTTCTACGACCGGTACGCCGATTTCGATCCCGCAGCGACCGGGAATCGAATAGAGGATAATCGGGCGGTCCGTGGCGTCAGCGATGGCGCAGAAATGCCGAAAGAGCCCTTCTTGGCTGGGTTTGTTGTAATAAGGGGCCACCACCAGCATCGCATCGGCGCCGGCGTCGTGTGAAAGCTTTGTCAATTCGACCGCCTCTCGGGTCGAGTTGGAGCCCGTCCCAGCGATGACCGGAACCCGGCCGCGAGCGAAGGCGATCACCTTGCGGATCACGTCTAGGTGTTCTTCGTGGTCGAGGGTGGGTGATTCCCCCGTCGTTCCTACGGGAACCAACCCATTGATTCCGCCTTTGATTTGATATTCGACGAGTTTCTTGAGGTCGTCGTCAGCAACCAATTGATCCTTAAAAGGAGTGACCAGAGCGGTGATGGCACCAGTGAGTGGGCGGAGCTTCATGGAGAGATACCTTGCCGAGCAAAGCAGA
>DKKJ01000406.1:0-165 GCA_002455175.1 Opitutaceae bacterium UBA6669 | reverse complement strand
ATGAGAACGTCCCCAAGGTGTTCAAGAAACGCTGGGACGACGATGGGCAGATCGACTTTGCTTACTCGGTGGCTGACGTTGGCAGATTCCGTGTTAATGGATTCCACCAGAGAGGGTTAGTGAGTATCGTCTTCCGTCACATCAAGAGCCGGGTACCCACCTTGG
>DKKJ01000119.1:246-2964 GCA_002455175.1 Opitutaceae bacterium UBA6669 | reverse complement strand
GACGAACAGCTTCGGGCAAAAACGGATGAGTTTCGCGCCCGCTTCAAAGCCGGCGAGTCGCTGGACAAGCTCCTCCCTGAGGCCTTTGCGACGGTGAAGAATGGCGCGCGCCGTATGGTGGGTCGGAAGGTCGTGGTGTGTGATCACGAGCTGACGTGGGACATGGTGCATTTCGACGTCCAGCTGATTGGCGGGATCGCCCTCCATCAGGGTAAGATTTCGGAAATGGCGACTGGCGAAGGGAAGACGTTGGTCGGCACGCTCCCTCTCTACCTTNNGCGAAGGCAAGACCCTCGTCGCCACGCTGCCGCTCTACCTCAACGCCCTCACCTCGCGCAATTCCCAGCTGGTCACGGTCAACGACTACCTGGCGCGCCGCGACTCCGAGTGGATGGGCCACCTGTATCAATTCCTAGGTTTGACGGTAGGCTGTATTCAGCAGCAGATGCCCTCATCTGAGCGCCGCGACATGTATGGTCGCGACATCACCTATGGTACTGCGTCGGAGTTCGGATTTGATTACCTGCGCGATAACGGGATGGCGACGCGCAAAGAAGATCAGGTACAGCGGGACTATTGGTACTGCATCGTCGACGAAATCGATTCGATCTTGGTCGATGAAGCCCGCACCCCGTTGATTATCTCTGGCCCGGCACCGATTGAACGTGAGCAGCCATTTACACGGGTAAAGCCTGCGGTGGAGCGTCTCGTAGCAGATCAGCTCCGTCTGTGTAATCGCTTCATCGGTGAAGCGGAAGAGCTGCTGAAATCCGGTGCGACTCAAGAGGCCAAGCAGCAAGCCGCTCGTCGCATGCTGCAAGTGAAAGTGGGTCATCCCAAGAATAAGAAGCTGCTCCGCCTTCAGGAGACTCCAGAATGGCGCAAGCTGCTCGATAAAGTTGAGACTGAGCTCAGCTCCGATCTGCAGAAAGAAGAACTCTACCGGCTCAAAGAGGAGTTGTACTACTCCATTGATGAGCGTCAGCATCAGGCCGATCTGAGTGAGTTAGGTCGCCGTCGCCTCCGCCCGGATAATCCGGATGCATTCGTGCTGCCTGACCTTGCGACTGAGTACAGTGAGATCGATCGCAATGCGGCCTTCGCGCCGGAAAAGAAGGAAGAAGCCAAACTGGCCTCCCAGCAGCGTTACGCCGAAGTGTCCGAGGAGATTCACACGATTTCTCAGCTTCTTCGCGCTTACTCTCTGTACGAACGTGATGTCGAATACGTCGTCCAAGAGGGCAAAGTCTTGATCGTCGACGAGAATACCGGCCGCGTCATGCCTGGTCGGCGGTGGTCGGATGGCTTGCACCAAGCGGTCGAAGCGAAGGAAAACGTGACGATCGAGCGCGAAACGCGCACGTACGCTACGATCACGATTCAAAACTATTTCCGGTTGTACGAAAAGCTGGCCGGGATGACGGGTACGGCGGAAACGGAAGCGACCGAGTTCAATGATATCTATCGGCTCGCGGTGCAGGTGATTCCGACCAATCGGCCCTGTATCCGGATCGATCGTAACGACTCCATTTTCAAAACGCGTCGCGACAAGTACGGCGCAGTGGTGAAAGAGATCGAGGAAGCGCATCGTCGAGGACAGCCGGTGCTTGTCGGCACGGTTTCCGTCGATTCCTCCGAGGTGCTCTCGCGCATGCTTAAGCGGACAGGGATCGTTCACTCGGTCCTCAATGCCAAATACCACGAGCAGGAAGCCGAGATTGTCACGCGGGCTGGACAACGTGGGGCCGTGACCATTGCCACGAACATGGCCGGTCGTGGTACCGATATNNTTTATGTGATTGGCACTGAGCGTCACGAGTCGCGACGGATCGACCGTCAGCTACGCGGTCGTTGTTCGCGTCAAGGTGACCCAGGTCTGACCAAGTTCTTCCTCTCGCTCGAGGATGACCTGATGCGGTTGTTCCTCCAAGGCAATCTGGCCTCTCGACTGATGGAAGGCTCGATGAAGGAAGGTGAGGAGCTGGAGCATCCGTGGCTTAACCGTTCGATCGAAAGCGCGCAGAAAAAAGTCGAGCAGCAGAACTATTCTCAGCGCAAGCGCCTGCTGCAGTATGATGACGTGCTCAACCAGCAGCGTGAGGTTGTCTACGGGATTCGCAATGGAGCCATCCATGCGGACCGCCCCAAGGACATTATCATGGAGCAAGTTGAGGAAGAAATCGCGACCCGTCTGGAAAACTCGGGCGTAGGCGAAAAGGGCGGAGCGACCCAAACCGCTCTGGAAGGTTTCCTCGGATGGGTGAATGGCACCTTCCCGATTTCACTCAAAGCTGAGGACTTGGTAGGCAATGATGTCACGGAGTTGACCAAAGCGGTTTTGGAGAAAGTCCGTGCAGCCTACGCGGTGAAAGAATCCGTTGAAGAGCCCGAAGCGTTGGGAGCGATTGAGCGCTACATTGTCATCAATGCCATCGATCATCACTGGCAGGAGCATTTGACCGAGATGGAAGAGCTTCGCCGGTCGATCGGTCTGCGCAGCTACGGACAAAAAGATCCATTGGTTGAATACAAGGGAGAAGCCTTCAAGTATTTTGAGGAGTTGATGCAGAACGTCCGGCTGCAGATTTGCACCGGCCTGTTTCGAAGTGCATCCAATCTCAGTGCGTTTGAAAACATGCTGGCTATCCTTAGCCGCAATGCCAAGGCGGTGGGACCGACCAACGCGCCTGTGGCCTCCGCACAGGCTACAAGTGCGCC
>DKKJ01000119.1:0-214 GCA_002455175.1 Opitutaceae bacterium UBA6669 | reverse complement strand
GTAGGGTCGGTCAGCGAGAGAGGTTGCGTAGGTCATGAGTACAAATGGCTTGAGCAACGGCGAAATTCTTGACCGGGATCCTTATAACTCGCCGGATCCCTTTTGGAAGCGTCACGCAGAGCCGTTAGGCATATTGGCCGTCTTCATTTCGACGGTATTCCTAACGGTCGTATCGTTTGCTCCCTTCGGAAACTCTGAGGCCGCCTACGTCTTT
>DKKJ01000431.1 GCA_002455175.1 Opitutaceae bacterium UBA6669 | reverse complement strand
TGATCAAGGTAGATGCCACAAATCTTCCTGCTGTCACCTTCGCTGACAGTACGAAAATTGAAGTCGGCGACCGCGTCCTCGCGCTCGGAAATCCTTTCGGTATCGGTGAAACCGTGACGACAGGAATTGTCAGCGCCAAGGGCCGCCGTCCAGGTCTGGGCCTAGACTACGAAGATTTCATCCAAACGGACGCTGCCATCAACCCGGGTAACTCCGGAGGCGCGCTGGTCGACGTGGAGGGTCGTCTTATCGGTATCAATACAGCCATTCTCAGCCGCAGCGGTGGCTTCCAAGGTGTGGGTCTGGCGGTTCCGGCCAACCTGGTCAGTCACGTGACCGACGGATTGGTCAAGAGTGGCAAAGTCGTTCGCGGTTACCTAGGAGTTCGTGCACAAGACATCACTCCAGCTTTGGCCGAATCGCTTAACCTTCCCAATCGCACCGGTGCACTCGTCGCCGATGTCGAACCAGGAACCCCTGCGGCCAAGGCAGGCGTTTTAAGTGGGGACGTGGTCATTGCGGTGAACGGTGAGCCCGTGCAAGATGCGAATCGCCTGACCTTCACGGTCGGCTCCATCGCTCCCGGAACCAAGGTGAAGCTGGAAGTGCTGCGTGACGGTAAGAGCAAGGAGCTCAATTTGGTCACCGCAGAACGTCCGAAGAGTGGTCGCTTGTCTAATTTCGAAGATTATTCTGCGGCCCTGAATGACGAAGGGGTTCTCAACGGCGTAGCCGTAGGTGATATCAGTCCCGAAGCCCGTCGCACCATGAACATTCCCGGCCGATTGAAGGGAGCCGTCATCACCGACGTCGAAGCCTCGTCCGCAGCAGCGAAGGCAGGGCTCCGTCCCGGTGATGTGATTCTCGAGATCAACCGCCAGCCCGTGGCTTCCGCCGAAGATGCCGTGGATCTGAGCGCCAAGGCCGAAAGCAAAAAGACATTGGTCAAGCTCTGGTCGCGCGGCAGCACCATCTTCGTCGTCGTGGACGAGTCCGCGAAAGCCGACTCCTAAGCGCCCATCCCTTCCCTTTCCGCGGGCGGGTTCTATAGGACCTGCGCCGCGTTGTTCAACGAGGTTTAGGTCTTCGCCCGGCACTGCTCTTCTTCGAGGGGCGGTGCCGGTTTTCTTTCCACCCTTTCAAAATCGTCCGCAGCGGTCACACTCGTTCCCATGCGAATCCTCGTCGTGGAAGATGATGATAAAATTGCGTCCTTTGTCGTGCGTGGCCTCAAGCAGGCAGCTTTCGCGGTCGATCATGCACCCGACGGAGAAACCGCTCTCGCGCTAGCCCAGTCCACCAACTACGACGCTGCCGTGGTGGACGTCATGCTGCCAAAACTCGACGGCTTGAGTGTGGTCAAACGGCTCCGCGCATCTCGCAGCACCCTGCCTGTTCTCTTTCTCAGCGCCAAAAGCTCGGTCGACGACCGGGTCAAAGGATTGCAAAGCGGCGGCGATGACTATCTGACTAAACCCTTCGCCTTTTCCGAGCTTCTTGCCCGGGTCCAAGCCCTCATTCGGCGCGCCACACAAGCCCCGGAGACCACAAGGCTGGTCGCAGGTGACGTCACGGTGGATCTGGTTTCTCGCGAGGTGACCTGTGGGCAACAACGTGTCGAACTCCAACCGCGAGAGTTTTCCTTGCTCGCCTTCCTCCTCCGCCATGCCGGCCGACCTGTCAGCAAAACCATGATCCTCGAACACGTTTGGGATTACAGTTTTGATCCACAAACCAATGTGGTTGACGTGGTCATGCATCGGTTACGCGCCAAGATCGATCCGGATCACCAACGCATCGAGACCGTGCGCAATGTGGGCTACCTTTTCCGTCCCCATGTTTGATCGTTTTCGTCAATCCCTCGCCCTCCGACTCGCGGTGCTTTACGCCTGCGTGTTCGCTGCCGGCGCGGCCTTGCTTTTTGCCGCCTTATACTGGGTGCTCGCCGAAGCTCTCGAATCGCGCGAGCGAACCGCGGTCGANNCCTCGTCTGCGCGCTCAGCTCTCCCAAGACAACTCTCCTGAAGTGCGTTCGTTCTTCGTTCGGGTAATCGGGCCGGGTAACGAGACGATCTTCGCCACTGTACCGCCCGATTGGATTGAAACCCAGATCCAGCGCGTCCCCGTTCCCGAGGAATGGGGCGTGACCGCCACTCGCGAGATCAGCACGGTGCGCATTCCGCAAACCGCGCTGCGCGATTACGCCATTGCCTCTCATCTGCTTCGCGACGGATTTCTCCTTCAAGTTGGCCGTAGCACGGACAGCCGCNNCGGCTGCCTTCGCCCTCTCCTTGGGCGTCGGCACGCTCCTCGCTTGGCGGGCGACGCGACCCCTCCGCGCCGTCTCCGCCACCGCACGGCGTATTGTTGAAACAGGGGATTTGACGGCACGCGTTCCGACCACACAAGGGCGCGGCGAACTGGAAGAACTGGTTCAGCAGCTCAATACGCTCCTGGACAAAAACTCCAGTCATGTCCGGGTGCTCCGAGACACACTCGACAATCTCGCCCACGATTTACGCACGCCTCTGACGCGTCTGCGCGGCACAGCTGAACTGGCGCTGCACGACGAAGGCAATATCGAAGAAGCCAAAGCCGCACTAGCGGATTGTATCAATGAGTCGGACCGCGTTCTCCATCTCCTCGAAACACTGCTCGACGTCTCGGCTGCAGAAGCCGGCGCGCTCGCCCTCAATCGCGATCGCCTGGATGTGCGCAGCCTCCTAGACCGCGCTGCCGACCTCTACCAAGAAGTCGCCGAAGAAAAACGGATTACTCTCACGCTGGATCAACCGTCCACCCCGCTCGAAGCCAACGTGGACAGCATTCGCCTAGGCCAGGCGTTGAACAACTTGGTCGACAACGCGCTTAAATACACACCGCCCGGAGGAAATGTCCGTCTCTCCGCCGAGGAACAAACTGACGCCATCATTCTGCGGGTAACGGACTCCGGGCCAGGCGTACCGATCGGCGAACGAGACGCGATTTTCCGCCGTCTCTACCGAGGCGATCGAAGTCGCTCCCAACGCGGTCTCGGTTTGGGGTTAAGCCTGGCCAAAGCCATGATCGAAGCCCATAGCGGGACGCTTACCTTGGCCGACGGACCTGAGGGGTTAGGGTCAGTCTTTTCCCTGACACTTCCCAAATCGTTACCGGTGAAACCGTCGCTGCCTGAGGTAACGACACCCACACCGCTCAGCTCAACTTAGCCCCTCGCTCGGCCACTTTTCATCAGGCGCTCTTGCGCTGCTCTGAGTCCGCTCGCTGCCGTGACACCATGGTTTCATAAGGAAACCATCAGCGACCAAAGAATTTAGGTCTGCGTCGTGCGGGGAGCCTTGTGTCGATTCACCTTCTGGCTCTCTGTTGAGATCGACGTCATGACTGCGAAACGCGCATCGGCCTCTCCTCGCCGCTCCTCTTCTNNCCGCCGTCGACAGCCGCCATCGACCGCCCTTTTGATCGTCGACGTCCAACACGCTTTTCCCATCCCTGCTCGACTCGTCGAAAAAATCCGCCACTACAGCGAAAGCTTCTCACGCCGCGTTTTCACCCGTTTCGTCAATCCGAAAGGCTCCTTCTTTCGCACCCAACTAAAAATGACCTGCTGTCCGCCGGGCTCGAAAGAAACTGAGCTGCGGTTAGTACCTGCGCGCGGCGACCTGATTCTCGACAAAGCCACCTATGGCTTGCGCCCGGGACAAATTGAACAGCTCCGTCGGGCAGGTATTCGACGAGTAATTCTCTGCGGAGTCGAAACGGATGCCTGCGTCCTGGGCATCATGTTTTCTCTTTTTGACGCGGGCATAAAGGCAGAGATCCAATCCGACCTCTGCTGGAGCTCCACCGGCCTTCACCGACACGCGTTGAAAATTATCGCTACGCAATTCAAGCCCTAGCCCTTGCCTGCCCCCGACCGATCTCCAACCGCGACGCCTCCGAGGGCGCATCCCTCCTCTCGTTCGCCATCACGCTGGCGTCCGTCCTGGTGGATCCCCATCGGCGTGACCGCCCTTTTCGCTTTCACTCTGGGCTGGTGGTCGCATCAGGCTCTGCGCCCCGGCAACTCGGGGACGAATCCGACAGAGTTGCCCCCACGCGCACACAGCGGTGGCCTTGAGACGCCAGCGAGCCAGGATTTCAAGCTACTCCCGCTCGTAGAGCTCCGCGACCGCCTCGCAGCCGAGACCAAAACCGGGATCTGGCAAAACACACGTTTTTGGGAGCAAACCCTCGCCCTGCTTCCTTCGAGTGATGCGGGAAAATTGGCGCGTGGATTACGGGATGTACTGACATCACCATTACAAATTGACCTCCGACAGGCTTTGTTGATTCGCTGGTCAGAACGTGCGCCTGAAGAGGCGGCCGCCTTCCTCGAAGAACTCTCCCTTTCCAATTCCACCAAATTGAGTTCGGTCCTAGCCATTGCCTCAGTTTGGGCCGGAAGCAATCACGAGCGTGCCTTGGCTTGGACCGCCACGCTGAATTCTGATCGTGAGAGAAACGATGCCCGGGTCGCCGTGCTCAGTCGGTGGGCGGAGAGTGATCCGCTTCAAGCAGCTGCCCAGGCGCTCTCCATCGAACCAGGGTTGATCCGAGCCAGCGCGGTTCAGGGGGTACTCCTCAATTGGCCCGCAGAAGAACTCAACGCGGCCGTTTCGTGGGTGAAGAAATTGCCCAACGACCCACTGCGTCTCCAGGCTATCGACCTTCTCGCTGGACGTCTCGCCGAGACCGACCCCACCGCAGCCATCCATTTCGCAGAAGAACTTCCTGCGGGATCTTCCCGGCAAAACGCGGTTCGTTCCGCGCTCTCTCAGTGGAGCATGCGTGACCCCGCGGCTGCCTGGACTTACGCAAATGCCCTCGCTGCTGGAGGTGTTCGTAATGAGTTTCTCTCTACCATCGCATACTCCTGGTATCAGCAAAACCCCAAAGAGGCTCTGGCGCGAGTCCAAGGTATGCCCGCGGGCAGTGCTCGCGCGCACACATTGCGCAATCTCATTGGGCAACTCGCCGAGGATGACCCCGAGGAGGCGTTGGAGTACGTCCGTGGAGTGACCTCCAGCACCGAACGGGATACGCTCCTGCAATCCGTGGCCACATCCCTCGCGTATGTGGATCCGACCTTGGCCGCCGCATTTGCTGCGGCGCTCCCAGCCGGTCCGCGACAAAACAGCGCCTACGCGTCGATCGCCGCAGGGCTCACCCGTCAGAACCCTGAGAAAGCCATTGAGTGGGCAAAAACTTTGCCCGACGGCGGCGCTCGTCGCAACGCTCTCGAGAACGTCATCACGTTTCTGGCTGAGGTTGATCCACGCCGTGCGTCGACTTTGATCGCAGGATTCCCAGCCAGCCAAGGCCGCGATCAACTCACCTCGACGTTAGCGGGGCAATGGGCACAATCGGACCCCGCCGCAGCCCGGGCCTGGGTCACTACGCTCGAAAGCGCTCAGGCACGCGAGAGCGGCTTTGTCGCCATCGGCCACCAACTCCTCAACTCGGATACGCAAGCAGCGTTTTCTCTCGCGATGCAAAGTGGACTTCGTGGAGAGGCTCAATCATCCCTTCTCTCTTCGATTGCCCAGACCTTGGTCACCGAAGCTCCCCAAACCGCGTTGACGCAAGCGTCCCAGCTACCCGCAGGCCCCCTGCGCGAGGCATTTCTTTCCGGACTAGTGATGGGCATGTCTGAGAACGAACCCACCACCGCCGCCGCCTTCGTGCAACGGATGGAGCCAGGTGAAAGCCGCGATCAGGCGATTTCCTTGGTCGCCTCCTCCTGGGCCATGGCCCATCCAGAAGCGGCGTCGCGCTGGATCACTACTCTTCCCCCCGGAACGGCTACCGACCAAGCCGTGCAAAGCTTGGTTTCGCAGTGGGTGACGGCCGATGCGGACGCCACGCTCCGTTGGGCCTCATCTCTGACTCCAGGACCACAACGCGATAACGCTTTGATTACCTACGCGGAGTACCTGAGCACCACCTCGCCCGCGACTGCCGTCAACGCGCTCTCACGGATTATGGACTCCGAACGCCGGCTCCAAATCACCGAAGTCGTCGCGCGAAATTGGTTGGCAGTCGAGCGCAAGAAAGCCGAGACCTGGCTGACGCGATCGGGACTTCCTGTGGAACGCCAGCGCGCCCTGCTCACCGACATAGACTCCAATCGTCCGCGTTAGGCCGTTACGGTTTTCTCAGAATCAAAGAGCTGTTTCGGCTTCTCGGACTCATCACCGCCAGGTAGCTTCCCACCATGTCTTCTGCTCCTCGATTTCTCGCCTTTTCAGGTAGCGCCCGCCGTGGATCCCTCAATCGAAAGCTCCTCGCCGTTGCGGTTGAGGCCGTTCGTTCTGCCGGCGGGGTCGTCGAACTCCTGGATATGAACGACTATGCCTTTCCTCTCTACCACGGAGATTTAGAGGCAGAGCAAGGGCTGCCACAGACGGTGCAAAAATTCCTCGAGTACCTCCGCGCCTGTGATGGCCTCCTCATCGCTTGTCCCGAATACAACTCCATGCCCACTCCGCTTTTGAAAAACACCATCGACTGGTGCACTCGCGCGGACGACGATCCGTTGACCGGGAAAGTGGCAGGAATCGTCTCGGCGTCCCCGGGCGCCTTTGGCGGGATACGCTCGCAAACCCATGTGCGATCGCTGCTCACACACCTGGGCTGTCACGTCGTCCCCGTTCAGTGCATTCTACCGCACGCCGATAAGGCATTTACGCCTGAGGGCGCGCTGAGTGCTTCCCGGGCTCACGATTCAGTCCGCGCCTTGGCCACGGCACTGGTCGAAACCACTCGTCGCTTGCGAGCCACACCCTAAAAAGGCTCACGCCCATAAGTCTACGCACTGGCTCTTCATCGGGAGTTAAACTCCCCAAAACCTTCGGCGCTCCTCACTGAAGCCTCCGAGGACTGCGAGAGAACAACAAAGAACAGGGCCATCGACGACGCGTGTATCGCTTCGGCACCCAAGATCGATCGTAGCGCACCTCAGCCTAGTGCACTGCTTCTACCATCCTGATTACACCTTTCCCTTGCCGGAAGAGCATCCCTTCCCGATGGATAAGTTCTGGCGGTCAGAAGCCATGCTCCGCGAGCAGTGTCCCGGCTACGTCTCCACGATCGTCGAAGCGCCCGCGCCCGAAGCTTGGCTGCACCGGGTGCACTCGGTGGATTACCTAGAGCGGATTCGCCATGGCAGGCTAAGTTCAGAAGAGCGGGTCAGACTCGGGTTGCCACCCGGCGAGGCCCTCCTGACGCGGTCGCGCCTAGAAGCGGCTGGAACCGTCGCTGCAATGTGGGCGGCGCGCGACGACGGTATGGCCTGCAATTTGGGAGGCGGCACGCATCACGCCTTCGGCGATCGAGGGCTCGGCTACTGTGTGCTCAATGATGTCGCCGTTGCCATTCGCGCCTGGCACGCACGCTTCCCAACGAGCCGAGTCGCCGTCATCGATACTGACGCCCATCAAGGCAACGGGACGCACGGCATCTTTTCCGGAGACGAGCGCGTATTCACCTTTTCAATTCATGTCGGCCGCAACTATCCCGCCGAAAAAACACCGGGTTCACTTGATGTGGAACTCCCTCGCTACGCCTCTGGCGAAGAGTACTTGGACCGATTAGCCACCGGCATGGAGATCATGCAGCAACGCTTCCCGCAACCCTCGCTCACGTTCTGGATAGCAGGCGCAGACCCGCACGAAGACGACCGCTTTGGTCAGCTTCGCCTCACCGACCGTCATCTGGCCGAACGCGACCTTCAGGTTTTAGGATGGACCCGACGTCAAGGAACGCCGTGCGTCGTCCTCTACGGAGGCGGCTACAATCGCGATCGCATAAAAACCGCTCGTATCCACGCCGACACGGTCGCACGCGTCCTAGCGTTTCACCAGCCGCACTCTCCGCAAAACGGGCCTCCTCTTGGACAATTGCGCCCATCCGCTTAAGCTGGCGTCCGACCTAAACGTTTCATGCCTCGCTTTCGCTTCCTTTGGAAAATGATTTTCGATGGCCGGGGCGCTCCACTCCCGCCAGAACATACCCCGGATCCATCGACCTGGCGAGACGATGGCATCACGGGGAGCTGCCTCGGGCATGCCACGGTGCTCATGAATTTTCTTGGCGCAGTGGTGCTCACCGACCCTGTTTTCTCACGTCGCGTCGGTCCGGGCCTACGTCCATTTATTCTCGGTCCTAAGCGCTACCTGGCTCCCGCTCTGGCTCCCAAAGACGTGCCTTCCCCTGGCATGATTGTTCTTAGCCATGCCCACTTTGATCATTTGGATACACCGAGCCTTCGGCGCTTCGCCAGAGACACCCCGATCGTCACTGCCGCTGATACCGGTGACCTCCTTAGAGGGTTAGGCTTCCGGGTGATCCATGAATTGGACTGGGGTGATAGCGTAGACGTCACACCCAAAGGCAGTGCCGGCACGCTTCGCATCAGGGCCGTCGAGGTCAATCACTGGGGAGCGCGCATGATGCGCGATGAACATCGTGGCTACAACGGCTACTTGCTCGAGCGCGGTGGGAGGAAGGTCTGCTTTGGAGGAGATACCGCCTACACGCCCGCATTCGCAGAACTGAATGACCCTCGCCATCCGATCGATCTCATGATCATGCCAATCGGAGCCTACGATCCCTGGATACGAGCCCATTGCGATCCCGAACAAGCCACCGAGATGGCGAGACAGGCCGGAGCCCGCACCTTCGTGCCGATCCACCATCAGACCTTCAAGCTCAGCTCCGAAAGCATGGACGAGCCTGCGCGTCGGCTTCGCGCGGCGTGGTCATCGTCCCCTGAACGCCTTTTGGCAGTAGATGTAGGGCAAACCTTCCGGGTTCCTTTAATCTGAGCGGCGTTTGCATTCATGTCATTCATGGACAATGAACGCTTGAAGTCCATGACACCGGCGGGATTAGCAGAGCGGTGAGATCCCGCGCGGTCTTGGGCTTGACCGCTATGAACTCAACTGTCTGCCTGCTCGGCTTTTCTGGGATTTAGGCAGCCGCCGAACTCCCGATCGCACACCGCACACTGTCACTATGAAAGTGGAACAAAAATTGGAAGGCCTCATCTTCTGGAGCCGCTGGCTTCAGGCCCCGTTGTACATCGGGTTGATCATCGCGCAGGGGGTCTACGTGTACCACTTTTTCGTCGAACTCTGGCATCTTGCTGTCCACACCACGACCCATGACGCTACGGCGATCATGCTCGCCGTATTGGGTCTCATCGATGTGGTCATGATCGCAAACTTACTGATCATGGTGATCATCGGTGGCTACGAGACATTCGTGTCACGCATCGATCTCGATTCACATGACGACAAACCCGAGTGGCTAAACCACGTCAATGCAGGCGTACTGAAGGTAAAGCTCGCCACCGCGCTCGTTGGGATTTCCTCAATACATCTTCTGAAAACGTTCATCGAGGCCGATAAGCGCCCCGAACAAACCATGCTCTGGCAAGTGGTCATCCATCTGGCCTTTGTCCTTTCGGCGCTGCTTCTGGCTTGGACTGATAAGATCATGTCGAACGGCAGTTCGAAGAACGGATCGGCGCATTGATTCGCCTTCCGAGAGCTTCTGA
>DKKJ01000168.1:408-4857 GCA_002455175.1 Opitutaceae bacterium UBA6669 | reverse complement strand
CCCTCACCGCCAACGCCCTCCCCGCAGACCGCGATCGCTGCAAAGCGGTAGGAATGGACGGCTACTTGAACAAGCCGGTGAAACTCGCCGATCTTCGTGAAGCCTTGATCAAGTACACGCGTGACCCGTTCCTCGAAAGTCCGCCTACGCACTAAGCTCTTTTCTGCGGACTCGGGGCTCTTCTCGTCTACAGCCGACGTGGATCCAGGACCACATGTTTGATCCGTTTACGACCCCAGGTGTAGGTGACGTGGACACGTCCGTCGGAGGTCTGAATGACAGAAGGATAGGAGTATCCACTGGGAATCGGTTCGCGCTCAAGTGTCGTGGCCCGTTTCCACACTAAANNCGATCGCCCCAGCCTGGATCATCCGGGCGATGCCCTGTGTGATTGTAGACGATGAGCTGACGCCCGTCTTTCAAGGTGATCGCATCGGTTCCAGAATTAGGATTCGGTAGTTCGGTGGCAGCCAGCGCACTCCAGGTTTTGCCCGCATCGCGCGACCAAGTCATCGCCACCGTACCTTGTCGCGTCCGGCAAAGTGCCTGAAGCTTCCCATCCGGATGGAAAAGTACACTGGGCTGAATCGCATCGAGCCCTGGCCCACGCTCTACCCGCTCGGTCTTTTCCCAGGTTTCTCCCTGATCACGCGACCACTCAAAATGCACATTCCACCCCGCAGGACCTTCCTCGGTGCTGGTAGGAGACAGCCACGTACCGTCCGACAATACGACCGGCTTATTTTTAATCGGTCCGAGAATGCCTTCGGGTAGAGGACGTGGCGCGCTCCAGCTCTTGCCACCATCCGTCGAAGTGCGCACCACGCCCCACCAGGTACTCGGCGACGGGCCTACTTTATAGAAAAGAAAAAGCGGTCCTCCGGGCGGAAGGAAGAGCACCGGATTCCAGGTAGGCAATCGCGTGCCATCCTCCTGGCGACCATCTGCAACTTCAATCGGTTCGTCCAACCGTTTACCGTCCCAGCGAGAAACCCAGATACTCACATCAGGTGCCTGTTCTTTCGTTCCGCCAAACCAGGCTGCAACTAACTTACCCTTCTCGGTCTCAACCAACGTCGAAGCATGACATTCCGGATACGGAGCCTGTTCGTAGATGAACCGAGCTGATTTCACGCCCTTGGGAAACCAGGCGGCAGACAACGAGGATATCACCCCTAGGAAAATAACGATCAAACGGAAGGGCATCATGAGAGTTCGAAGACGGAAGGACGGCTGCAAGTATGGTGTCTCTTTTGGTGATGACGCGCNNTATCTCCACGTCTTCAATTGAACGCGCCGCGTGCTGAGGATGTGGGCTTCCTTTCGGGAACGCGCGCAAGGCGTCGACTGACTCGATCACCACGTTTTTTTCGAGAATCTCCGGAGTCACTTGCAGGGATCCTGGAGAACGCAGCTCGAAACGGTCGGAAAGGAATCGATAGAGGGCGGCGCGCTTTGAGGGGCCGTAGTCATGCTTTTCCAAAGGAAGGTGCACATTCGCCACGGCTTCTCGCACTTTAAGCAACCCGTACACATGTTGCAGGAAAGGAAATTCACTTACGGTGGTGTACTTCGTCCAATCATCTCCGTTCGAAACCAGCAACTGAGGCCNNTCCGATGAATCGGCAAACCGCTTTCGCAGGGACAACCACCAAAAAAATAAGACGAAACCATAACGACGGGGGCGCTCACCGTCACCCGCGAATCCAGAGCCGTCAGCAAAAACGATTGAGTGCCTCCACCTGACTCTCCACTGACCGCAACACGCTTTGGATCGGCCCCTTCCAATGCTAAAAGAAAGTCGAGCGCCCTCATTGCGTTCCAAGTCTGGAGGGTGAGAGAGAATGGGCGTTTATGAGCACTTTGGCCAAATTGATCCCCACTTTCTCCATAGCCCACCATTTCGATCGACAGCACGACTGCACCCAGCCGCGCGAGCGCGGCACAGCGAGCCTGCATCCATGGCGTGAAACGACCTTGTCTTGCGAGATCTGCCTCGGTTACCACGGGGCGACTATGACCGTGCGTGGACAGCACGACCGGAAAAGAAGCTTCGAGTTTGGCAGGCCGGTAGAGATTGCCGCACACCCAATATCCCGGGACTGACTCAAACGCGATATTCTCCACGGAGTATCCATCAAAGTCGCGTCGTGGCCCGATCAAGGGATTGAGTGGAGTACGCCGAGGCAACGGCGTCAGTCCTGCCCCAGCCTGAATTTTTTTCCGAGCCTCCTGAGCGTAAGCTAGCCAAGTCGCTGCGTCAGCAAAATGCTCGCGCGCCTCCTCGAGCACTGTTTGGCCCTGTTCGGGCGTGAGGTACGGTCCGGGACAAAGGGTGGGACCCCCATTCACCAACGGGGGGAGTCCTTTTGGAATCCAAGAAGCCGACGCAGAGTGAACCGCAAACCAAACGAAGAGAACCAGGGGCAGGCGCTTCAATGCCCGAACATCTCAGAAGATCCCTCAATCGACAATTGTGTTTATCACGCAAACCACGCCTCCCACACCCGAGAAAACCAGGCCCGCTTAGGGTCGACATCGACCCCCTCTCAGGTCTTGGCTGGGAACTTCCCCGCATGAGCATTCCCATCATTGATACCCACCAGCACCTCTGGGACCCCACCCGTTTCAGTTACTCCTGGATGGCGGACCAACCATCGATCCGCCGTCGCAGTCTAGTTTCTGAATACCGTGAAGCGACCGCGGGGTTCGATATCGTGCGCACGGTGTATGTGGACACCGATGTCGACGTGCACGACCTCGCTGGCGAAGTGAGATTTATTTTTGAGTTAGCAGACGATCCCGCAAACCGCATCGACGGCGTAGTACCGGGCGCGAAGCTCGAAAATCCGGAGGCGTTTCTTCCGCTTCAGCCGTTTCTCAACCACCCTAAGTTGAAGGGGGTTCGCAGAATCCTCCAATCAGAACCGGACTCTGTTTCGGAGCAACCTCAGTTCGTTTCCAACGTTCAAGCCCTCGCACAGTATGGGCTCTCGTTCGACCTGTGCGTCCGCGCTCGCCAACTTCCCCTCGCACGGAAGCTCGTCCAACGTTGTCCCGACGTTCACTTCATCCTCGATCACTGTGGCGTTCCCGACATCAAAGGAGGCGGTCTCGACCCTTGGCGAAGCGAGGTGAAAGCGATCGCCGCCGAACCCAATGTCAGCTGCAAACTCAGCGGACTCGTCGCCTATGTCGATCCGCACCGTTGGACCGATCGAGATCTCCGCCCCTACACGGACCACGTGCTGGACTGCTTTGGCTGGGATCGCGTGATGTGGGGAGGCGACTGGCCCGTGTGCACACTCACCTGCCCCCTCTCCACCTGGATAGAAACGGCGTTACGACTCACGGAAAACGCGAGCGCCGCCCAGCGTGATCAGCTTTTCCGAAGAAACGCGGAACGCATCTATCGCCTCAGTCCGCCCTCTTAAGGGTGGCTGCGTCGATTACCACTCGTAGACTTCGACCAGCGCGACTCCCGTAGTACCACCGACACCCGATACGTTCGCGGTATAGCTTCCTGGAGCTAACTCTAGAATGAGCACGGAGTCCTTGCTTCCCCCCTTAAGGGGAAACGCTCCACGCCCACGACCATCGTCGCCGTCCCAGTTATCATTTGAGGCCATAACCGCCCCATTGTGATAAAGATCGAGGTAGGGATCATTCAGAATCCCAGTTACCCCAAACTCACTCAGTTGAGGACCCACTGCTCGAATCAAGACCCGCTTCGTTCCATTTCCCGCCACCACGAAGCCAGCAATGAGTACATTACTACCGGTGCCTACCTCGGCACGGGCGGATACATTGACGAGACGAGGTCCTCCCGATGCGATCCCCCCATCCAAGTCGTACAACTCCACCAGAGCGACTCCCGTCGTCCTCGTGGCAACTCGTGCCGTATAGGCTCCCGGAAAAACAGGAGTCACCATCGCTGCATCCTTGGAGCCATTGCTAAGAGGAAAGGCTCCTACTGAGTCGAACCGAGGCCTGTCCTCGCCCAGCCAGTTATCATTGCGACCGACGACCTGATTGTTGTTCACGAAATCAATCGCGGGGTCAGGGATGTAACCCGACACTCCAAACATCCGGAGTTCCGGTCCTATGGCCCTGGCCAAAAGCGTCTTCGCGCCGCCGTGAACAATGAAGCCCACAATCAATGTACGCTCAGCCTGTCCCGCCACCGATCGCACCGAGAGGTTGACCAACCGTGCTGCGTTGCCTGTTTGCGGTAATTCGTTCTCCACNNCCAAAGGCATTGCGCATTGTCACGGTGTAGATACCGGCTTGGGCAAGCTGGATTGGACTGAGCGTCAGGTTGGCCGACGTAGCTCCAGGAATACTCACACCGTCCTTGAACCATTGATACGTGAAGACACTCGAGCCTGTACCTTGGACGGTCAGCGTGACAGTCCCTCCGGTCAAGACACGTTGGGATCTCGGCTGTTG
>DKKJ01000168.1:0-360 GCA_002455175.1 Opitutaceae bacterium UBA6669 | reverse complement strand
ATTTTTTCGGAACATCGGCCAGGGCGAAGCCGCTGGTCCACTTTGCGTCCGAATGGCGTAAAGACGGTAATCCTGCCCACCAATGTACAACATTCCTTCATGGAGGAGAGGCGAAGAGCGCACCGGTGCCCCAAAATGGTAGGTACGCTTAATCGTTCCGTCGGCCTGCACTGCCACGAGTGTTCCGTCCAACGTTCCGATGTAGATGACTCCCTGATCGTCAACCGCCGGCGAAGATGTACGAATGTCAGTTCCTACAGCCGTAGCCCACTTCAAGCCACCATTGGCGTTCACCGCGTAGAGCTTCCCGTCGTAGGCGCCAAAATACAACGTGCCATCCGCTCCGATCGCCGCGGAGGA
>DKKJ01000050.1 GCA_002455175.1 Opitutaceae bacterium UBA6669 | reverse complement strand
CGATGGAACGAGTCCCTCCACCGAATAGCGTGATCGCTTTCTGGCATGGTAATTTTCCGAGACGACCTCCGGAGCGTGCCCCTCCTGCGGAAAGCTGAAATCAATCGTGCGCTAACTACGGCGCGGGCGATCTGCCCGACGCCCGTCCTCTCTTTACGCGTCTTTCTCCCAAACTCTGAATTCTGTCTNNTTTCCGCTTTCAGCTTTCAGCTTTCAGCTTTCCGGCGCCGCCCTGCGGCGCCGCTCCGCCCAACTTCTGCGACATCACTTTCGCCACGTCTCGCAGTCGGGTGAGCACGGCTTCAATCTGCGAGTCTGGGCTTCGTGAAATCGGTGCGCTGCAACCAATCGCGATGATCGCTCGACGATTGGCATCGAAGACGGGTGCAGCCACGGCGGCGATGCCGCTATTTCTCACGTTCTTGGTGATCGCGACTCCGTCACGGACAATCTGATCCAGCAGCGCGGTCATATCGTCGACGGTCAGGGGTGAATTCGGACTCAGGGAACTGAGATCCTCACGGGCAGCATGTCGGAGCTGCGTCGACCGATCTTGGAAGGCCAGCAAAACACGTCCCGACGCAAATATCAGCGGATGCTCAATGACGCCGTGATTATGCGTCACGGAAAGCGGATGATCCGCCTGAATCCAATCCACCACCAAGGCCCGATCATCACGCCAGGTGAGCACGATCACGGTTTCATCGAACTCATTCGAGAGTGCTTCAATATAGGGCCGGCAAAAGTCTCGCATACTATTAAGCGGATCCGACCCCTCGCCTAGGCGAATAGCGGCCAGCCCGAGACGGTATTGCTTAGTCTCTGTGTTCGCCTCGACAAAGCTCTTCGCGAGCAGCGTGCGCAGCAAATTATGAGTCGTCGGCGGGGTCAGCCCGATCGTTCTCGAAAGTTCGCGCACCCCCATCCAGCCGCCATCCGCATCGAGCGCCTGAAGGATTCTTAACGCTTTATCCACCGACTGAATTAGACCCATTCCCACTCACCTATGTTCAACCATGCTGAATGGTCAATTCGCTTTAATGCAACTTGAGGCTTGCAGGCTGCATAGTGTTCCATATTTATAACTACTGTTCAGTTATACTGAACACGGTAACCGATTCTGGCCCGTACCCCGCTTACCTCTCCACCCTATGAAGCACCCCGTGAACTCGCGTCGGCAGGCGCTGCACCTCTGCTCCACTCCCCTCCGCCCTGTGCTGGTATTGGCAGCACTGGCCCTTTCTGACCTGGCTGCGCAAACCGCCACGCCTTCATCGACTCGAACCTCGACCAGTGACCGCGGGAC
This sequence comes from Opitutaceae bacterium UBA6669, assembly GCA_002455175.1. Classification (GTDB taxonomy): domain Bacteria; phylum Verrucomicrobiota; class Verrucomicrobiia; order Opitutales; family Opitutaceae; genus UBA6669. The sequence goes on along the minus strand of DKKJ01000050.1, from coordinate 10,107 downwards.
AGACCCCATCGAGCTGAGTCCGTTCACGGTTTCGTCTGACCGTGATGTGGGTTATGCTGCGGGTGACTCCCTTGCGGCCAGTCGCTTCAACACGCGGCTGATGGATTCCTCGGCTACCATCTCCGTCTTCACCGAAGAGTTCCTTCGCGATCTCGGTGCCAGCACTCTCGCTGAAGTCCTCGAATATGGCGTGAATTCAAATATCGACTACGACCAGAACCGCCCGGACCCGACGATGTTTTATGTCGATGCCGGTCTCCAAAGCACACGTATCAACAACCGCGGCCTCTCGGGATCGAGCCTCACGGACTTCTCTCGTTCGCGCATGCCGGTCGACGCCTACAACACAGGCCGTTTTGATTTCGCGTCGGGTCCCAACAGCGTGCTCTTCGGCGTCGCGAACTCGGCAGGATCGATCAACACCTCGACGCTGCAAGCCGCGCTGCGCGGGAACCACTACAAGTTTAACGCCCATATGGGTCGCTGGGAAGACTACCGCGCCTCCATGGACGCAAATGTCGTCGTCCTGCCAGAGCGCATTGCGCTTCGCGTCATGGGCCTGCACGCACGCAAACAGAACTGGCGCCTTTGGGACGATCGAGAAGACAACCGCGTCACTGGGTCCATCCGTGTTGTGCCCTTCAAGAAAATGGGGACGAACATCATCGCCTCATACGAGAAAGCCAATCTTTCGGGCATGTGGTCCGTGCCGCAAAACATGGCGGACAACGTCTCTTTCTGGGAAACCCTCCCTGACTCACAACGGCTGGTGGACAATCGCGGTACCGCCGCCCTTTCTGCCAACGCTGCGGCTGCACGTGGCCTCGAACGCATCGCCGGAAATCGTCACTTCGTCGTGACCAACTCCGGTGATGTCTTTGCGAATACAATCAACGCGACGCTGGGCGGGATGAATCTTTACACCAGCACGAGCTTCTACGAAACCGCAGCGCAATTTAATACGCTCGTTGGAGTCGTGCCCGGCTGGAAACCAGCGGTCTTCCGTGACACCTTCCAAACCCTGCTCCCCGCCACCCCTGAAGAGTTNNCGGCCCCTATCAGTCGAATCTCGTCTCACCTTACCACGTGGGCTACGGGCCGGATGTGACCAGCAGGAGCGACATCGATCGTACATTCATTCGGATCGAGCAGCCCATCGGCGACAACCTGTTCCTTGATCTCAGCTATCAAAAGGAAGAAGCACTCGGCACCGCCCATCGCTTGGATACGCAGATCTCAGCCGACCCGAACATGTATATTCCCGATGGTGCGGGCGGCGTGAAAGCCAATCCTTACGTCGGTAGATACTACATCGACGGGGCACCTCTGCGCACGATCAATACAGACAACAACGAAGCCCTCCGCTTCTCGGGGTTGTACAACCTCGATCTCCGCAAGTTCGGCGACCACAAGATTCTCGTCATGGCGGAGACCAGCGAGAACACGAATTCCCAACTTCAGGGGAATCAAATTCTGGTCAACGCCCAGACGCGCGCGCCCATCGCCAACGCCGATATTCGGAACGCCAACAATCGGATCGATTATCGCACCTATATCACGCCCGACCTCGACTATCGCGCCTGGTACGCGGGCACCTTCGCCGACAACAAACTCGTTCGCCTGAACGGAATCGACTACAAGAAAGACTTCACCGATCGCAGCGTCTCGGGAAACAAGTCGGAGGCCGATACCTACGTCATCGCCACCCAAAGCTCTTTTTTCAACAAGCGCGTTTTTGCGTCAGCCGGCTTTCGTCGCGATAACTACACGACCTCGACGCGCGTCGCGTCCTTGCTCACTGCCAATGATCCTCGCGTGACCTCAGGCCAGCGCTATGTCGGCGACAGTTATCTGACGGACGATTACGTCCAAATTAACGACGAGAAATTCGACACGTACACCGCCGGCATTGTCTGGCATGCCCATCCGCTCTTCTCCCTTTTTGCCAACCAAGCCACCAACGTCGCACCTGCGATGACCAATCGGCGGGTGATCGCGAACAACTTCGACGTTCCTAACCCTGTTGAAGGCAAAGGTCACGACATGGGAGTCATGTTGCGTTTCCTCGACAACCGCTTCAACGCCCGGCTGACCTACTTCAAGGGAGAGAATCCCAACAATCCGGTCAACCGCGTGAATTCGGTCGTCNNGACGGTGAACCCGGCCACCGGCGCGCCCTATATCACACAGGCGGATGCCAACGACAAATTCGTCTATCTGAAGTCGCGGGGAGGCACAGTCGGCACCTATGGCGGCGCTCTTCTCGACGGCTTCTCAGATGACGTCACCACTGGATACGAAGCCGACATCAAATTCAATCCCAGTCGCAACTGGACACTGACCGCCGCCGCATCCTACACGAAACTCGAACGCGGCAATATCTTCTCCGAGTTTGAACCCTGGTTCGCTTCCGTTCGTCCGTATCTCGAGCGCTTCGGAAGCCCAGCTGGACTACTCGATCAGAACAACAGCCCGGTGAACATCGCCGAACACGTGGAGCGTATGCAGCTCGCCATCGATGGTGTGCGCAACGCCGGTGCGTTTGGTTTCAACAACCGTCCTTACAAAGCGAACATGTTCACGCGCTATAGCTTCAGCACCGGTCGCCTCAAGGGTTTGTTCGTCGGCGGTGGCGTGCGCTGGCAAAGTCAGAACCGCGTGCAACGCGTCGTCACTGGGCTCAACGCGGCAAACCGCCCCGTTTACGGCGGTATCTTGTATGGCCCTGAAATCCTCGAGATCGACGCACTCATCGGCTACGGCGGCCGGGCAGACATCTTCGGTCAGAAGACGAACTGGCGCGTACAACTCAACGGATACAACGTCTTCAACAATCGTGAGATTCAGGTACTGCGCTACTCCGCGGACGGTACCCGTCTGTGGCGCGTAACACCTCGCGCACCCGGCAGTTGGCGCGTTTCGCTCTCGGTCGATCTATAGTTCAAACCGACCTCACCCCCTCGTGCCTGCTGTGAGACCCGACGACGAACCGCGCAACGCTATCAGTCCACGCCGGGGGGTGGTGCTGTGCACGCTGTTGTTTTTCGCCGCGGCACTGTGCTTTCTCGACCGCCAGATTCTCAGTGTGCTGGCACCGAAGATCACGGAAGAGTTTGGCCTCTCCAACACGGTTTACTCCCGCATCGTTTTCGCCTTCGTCCTCAGCTACACCATCATGCTGGCGCTGGGTGGCCGGCTGATGGACCTACTGGGAACGCGACGCGGACTCGGGATCTCGGTGGGTTTCTGGTCTTTGGCGAGTGCTGCCCACGCTCTGGTTACGGGTCCGTGGAGCTTGGGCATCGCCCGCTTCTTTCTCGGTGTAGGCGAAGGGCCTTGCTTTCCTGGAACCACGAAGGGCGCGGTCGAATGGATGAGCCCCAAGCGCCGGGGACTCGCGGTGGGTTTTGCCAATAGTGGTTCAGCCTTGGGCGCTATCCTTGCACCCCCGTTGACCGTCTGGGCCGCAACCACCTGGGGATGGCGCGGCGCGTTTGCCGCCACGGCAGCGTTGGGCGCGGTCTGGCTGATCGCCTGGCAACTGGCTTTTCGCGGTCTTCCGGCGTCGGCGTCCAATCCCGCTCCACTCCAACCCCGCGCCAAGTGGGGCGATTTGCTCTCGCGGCCCGAAGTTCGTCGGCTACTCGCCTCCCGCTTCGTTTTCGACCCGGTCTTTTATTTCTATATGTTCTGGATTCCGCAGTATCTGCATCGGGATCGCGGTATGTCGCTCGCCGAAATTGGTGCGATGGTGTGGATACCGTTTGTCGCGCTGGAAATCGCCAACATCTCGGCCGGCCATGTTTCTGACCGCCTGATAAACCGCGGATGGGACCGTCGTCGTGCGCGTCTCACACTCATGCTGGTGGCGGCCTTGCTGACCCCTGCTTCGTTTGCAGCGGTTCTCGCAGGCACACCNNTTCTCATGTCTGTCTTGCTCTTCGCTCACGGTATCTGGATCGCCAACTACATGACGCTCGTCGGGGAAACCGTCGCACCGCATGAAATCGCCACCACGGTCGGCCTGACGGGGATGTGCGGCGGCATCGCTGGCATGCTCTCCAACTTGGTCATTGGCCCCGTCGTCGACCACTATTCCTTCGCCCCCATCTTCCTCACCTCAGCTGTGGTGTACCCTATCGCCTGGCTGATTCTGCGCCTGGGGAAAAAACCTTCTTCGTTTTAAGCACATGCATTCGAATTCTTCAACGCCTCAACCACCCGAGGTCGCCTCCGCGCAGCCGCGCATCGCCCGCCGAAAGCCGCGCACCGCCCGAATCGGCATTTTTGGCGTGGGACATCACACCTACTGGGGACAGTTCCCAGGACTGCACGACGAGATGCTCGCGAAAATCGACGATCTGGTCGGAAAAGTTTCCGCCACCGGCGCCACCGTGACCAATTTCGGTCTCATTGATAACGCGCAAGGGGCTTACGCGCTCGTGCCCAAGTTGAGAGCGGCTGATCTCGATCTCATTTTCTGTGACATGGTCACGTATGCGACCTCAGCCACGTTCGCTGTGATCATACGATCGCTCGACGTGCCCATTGTCCTCGTGGCCCTGCAACCGCTGGCCGCACTCGACTACGCGCGCGCCACGACGCACATGCAGCTCGCCAATGACGATTTCTGTTCCGTACCCGAGTTTACCGGCGTCGCCATCCGTATGGGCAAACGGCCACCCGAAGTCATTCTCGGCACGATGCAGGATGACCCCGAAGCCGAGGCGGAACTCAAAGAGTGGTGTGAGATCGCGATGGTCTTGCACGATCTCAAGCGTGCGCGCATCGGTCATTTCGGTCACCCGATCGAGCATATGTTGGACATGCAGACGGACCAGGCGGCGCTCACGGCTGCATTCGGTTGTCACATTGTTCAGGCAGAGGCCGACGATTTGCTCCGTTGTGAACGCGATGTGTCTGACGACGAGCGCGACAAAAAATGTCAGGAGATCCTCGCTCTCTTCGACACCCCGGAGCCGAAGGCGGACCCGGTGACACGTAAACTCACCGATGACGACCTAAACACAGCGGCTCGCGTCGCCGTCGCCCTGGATAAATTCATCGCTCATCATCAAATCGATGGACTCGCTTATTATTATGAAGGCGAACCGGGCAGTCAGCTGCGGACCCTGGTGACCAATCTCATCGTCGGGAATTCGCTCCTGACTGCTGCGGGGTTTCCGATGTGTGGCGAGTCAGACCTGAAGACCTGCATCGCGATGTTGATCATGGACCGACTCGGCATCGGCGGAAGCTTCGCCGAATTTCACCCGGTGGACTTCAAGGAGGGATTCGTCCTCGTCGGACATGACGGTCCGCACCACATCAATATCGCCGACGGAAAACCGGTGCTGCGCAGCCTCGTCAAGTACCACGGAAAACCAGGTCGTGGGGCGAGTGTAGAGTTCAAGATTAAAGAAGGTCCGATCACGATGTTGAGCATCGGCGTCAACGCGCAGGGCAAATTCAAATTTATCATCGCCGAAGGCGAAAGTGTTCACGGACCAATTCCGGCGACAGGTAACACGAATACTCGCGGCTTTTTCCGTCCTGATGTGCGCACCTTTCTCAAACGCTGGGTGGCGCAAGGTCCGACTCACCACTTCGCTCTCGGCNNGGACATCGCGCGACGGCACTTCGTCGCATCGGTGAAGCGCTCGGGATCGAAACCGTTGTCATCGACCCGGAGAAATAATCATGCTCCACGGCCGCCGTTTCCTCACCTTCTTAGCCACGTCAGCTCTCCTTTGCGGAAACGCCACTTCGGCCGAGGTATCCCTAGAGGAGGGCTTTCGTTCCCCGCCGCCGGCCGCCCCNNCCACATACCTATTGGTTGTGGCTGAACGGGCATGTTCACGCCCCAACGGCCACCGAGGAACTCAAGGCAATGAAGGATGCCGGGCTGGGCGGGATTTTGCTCTTTGAGATGGGTGCTCGTGGCGACCCGGTCACCATTCCTACACCAGGCCCTGCGTTTCTGAGCGAGGCGTGGGTAAAACAACTTCGTGACACCGCCGAGCAAACGAAAGCGCTCGGCATGCAGCTCGACATGTCGGTCATCAGCAGTTGGGACATGGGTGGCCCCTGGATCGAACCCAAGCATGCCGTCATGGGACTGTATGCGACGGAAATCACCGCCACCAGCACTGGGAGAATCGAGATCGCCCTCCCCTTCCCTCAAGCTGAACGCGCCGCGCCACTCGACGCGGAGGGACGTCCCGTGTTTTGGACGGATATTGCAGTGCTGGCGGTGCGCGACGCCAAACGACTACCCGCTCATGAATTTATTCTCCACCTAGACCACGAACGCACGAACGAACTCACCGCTGTCGTCTTTGACCAGGGGACTCCCAATGCGCCAGCAGCCTTGGCCAAGACAATGACCCCTGTTCGTGAGGTCAGTGTCTCGGTATCAAGTGGAGGACTACGAAACCAAGACTTTACGGAGGTTCTCCGCACGACCCTCAAACCAGAAGCAGGCCCCCAACGGATTCCACTCCCTGCCGGTACACGCGCCGAGTATCTTCGCCTGACACTTCATAGCGGTCATGACGAAAGTCGTCCTCGATGGACTCTGGCCGAGTTTGAAGTCCACGACAGCACCGGGCAGAACGTGTTTCTTTCTCATCGAGCCGACCAGCGACGAGACGGCGGTCGGATCGTCCGCGGACCAGTCCCCCTTACCTACACCGGCTGGAGCGGGGCCAAGCTGCACGACGGATTGACCGTCGGAGCGAGCGGCGTTTTCTCCACTTCAGGCCGGCCGTCGTTCGACATCCCTAACACCGGCGACGTGGTGGATATCACGGCCTATGTGGATCGCAGCGGCCAATTGCGATGGGATGCGCCTGCCGGTTCCTGGACGATCCTGCGCTACGTCTGTATGGTCACGGGGGAGAAACTCAAAGTCCCCAGTCCAGCTTCTGACGGCTTGGCCAGCGATCACCTGAACCCTGAGGCGACTCGGATTCACATGAATCACGTCATCGCCCAGCTCCGCGCAGGCTTTGGACCTGATCTTTCCAAAAGCGGCATCGAGAATCTCTATCTCGCAAGTTACGAAGTCGTCGGCCTCGTCTGGTCGCCTGTTTTCGCCGGAGAATTCCATAAGCGTCGCGGCTATGACCTCACTCGCTGGATTCCAGCCATCTTTGGAGCACGTGTCGGCGGCGACGAAATGACCTCCCGCTTTCTCTTCGATTACCGCAAAACGCTCGGCGAGGTCGTGGTCGATGCCTATTACCGTACCGCCGCCGAGGTCGCTCGGGCGGCGGGTCTAAAAATCAAATCCGAAGCGGGCGGTCCTGGTCCNNGGCGAGTTCTGGCCGTTCTGGCCCGACAACGATGCGATCAATGTGATTAAGGAAACGGCTTCCGCGGCACACATCTACGGCAAGCCGCGTGTGCATTTGGAGGCGTTCACTTCATTCAGTCATTGGGCCGAAGGACCGCAAGACCTCAAGCCCAGCGCCGACCGCGTTTTCACTGAAGGTGGAAATCATTTTGTATGGCATACGTGGACACATCAGGCGCCTGGGTTTGGCTTGCCAGGACTTGTCTACGGAGCCGGCACGCATCTAAATCGCAGCGTCACCTGGTGGCCCAAAGCGAAGCCCTTCCTCGACTACCTGGCTCGTGGCTCCTTCATNNATCATGCTCCAGCGCGGTCGCTTTGTGGCGGACGTCTTGTATTACTACGGGGATGGCGGGATGAACTTTGTGCTTCCTCGAAAGAATCCACCGGGACTGGGTCCAGGATACGACTACGATGTCACCAATGCGGAGGTGATCCTCCATCGACTTTCGGTCAAGAAGGGTCGCCTGACGACGCCTGAGGGGACCAGTTATGCCATGATCGTCCTTCCCGAAGGCGAGGAGATCCATCCGCCCGTTCTCGAGAAGCTCGATCAGTTGGTAAAAGACGGCGCCATTCTTCTCGGCTCCAAACCTCATCGCGCCACGGGCCAGCAGGGTCACCCCCACAGCGATGCCTCCGTTCGCAAACTGGCCGATCGGATCTGGGGTAATCTCGACGGAAAAACCAAAACCCGTCGCAAGCATGGACGCGGGCAGGTTTTCTTCGGAGTGACCGAACGCAGTGTTCTCGAACACCTCAAGATCGTTCCCGATTTTACCGCACCTGATGCCCTCGACTTCACTCACCGGCGTGAGGGAGAGGACGACATCTATTTTATTCGCAATAAAACCGCGGTCCCCACTCAAGCGACCGCGGTCTTTCGCTCGAACGAACGCTCACCAGAATTCTGGGATCCGCAGTCTGGAGCAATTCGGAGCCTGGTCGCAAATCGCGAAGCGCCCAACCGGCAGTCGGTCGCCCTTTCGCTTCCTGCTCACGGCGCCGGCTTCGTGGTCTTCCGAGGAAAGTCGACGCCAAGCGCAACCGCTCCCACACCCGCCCAGGCGGCCTCGCCCTTGCGATCGCTTGCGCTCGACGACAACTGGACCGTGACCTTCCAGTCCCAGCTTGGCGATGCCCCGACCCTCTCGCTGCCTCACGTTGGCCCGTGGACAAAACAGACTGATCCGGCCTGGCGCTATTTCCCAGGCAGCGGACGCTACCAACGCAAGGTAGTGCTTCCCGCCGGATGGCGAGCCGGAGCCAAGCGGATTGAACTCGATCTCGGAAAACTCTGGTCGATCGGCGAAGTGTGGATCAACGGAGTCTCACACGGTGTCACCTGGGCCGCCCCCTTTGCCGTCGACTGCACGCAAGCGTTGCGCGATGGAGAGAACGAAATCGTCGTTGAAGTGACCGGCACGTGGCAAAATCGCCTCATCGGTGAAGCCCGCGGTGAATTGCCAAAACTGACCAAGACGAACATCAGCGTCTCGGAGAAAAAACCCTGGAAGGACAGCACTGTGATCGAATCCGGCCTCTTCGGACCCGTTCGCCTACTCGCTTACTGAAGCGGGCACAGCGTCCGAAATCCTCTCTTTCCTCATCACCATGAAGCGATTCTTGACGCCCCTCACGCTTATCCTGTCCTTACTCGTTTCGCTGTCTGCAACCGGCACGACTCCGCTTCCTGATCAGTTTCGCGAACCCTTCGCCCGTTCGTTTCCTCTCCGCGAAGCGCAGCACCTTCAACTCAAAGCCTACGCCGAGAGCCTGCCGCCAAAACAGACCAGCGCCGCCCTCGCACCGTTTGCTCCCGACTCCACCAGCGTCGCGGCGTACCAGCGCTCCGTAGAGTCCCGACGGGNNTACTGCCAGGTGTTCCGTGTTTGGGTGGAGGTGTTGCGGGGAGTAGAAGCTTACGGGCTGTACATGCTGCCCCATCAACGTGGCACCAAAACACCGTTACTCATTGCGCAGCACGGTGGCGGTGGCACGCCTGAATCTATTTGCGATCTGGATACGCGCTTAAATTACGGTTCGTTCGGGCACGAAGCCGTCAAACGCGGCTATATCGTTTGGGCGCCGGCGCTCACGATGCAATGCGGGCACTGCAATGATCCCGAGATTCCTGGCGCAGATCGTGAAACACTCAACCGCCTGCTCAAACGCGCTGGGACCAGCATCATTGGTGTGGAGTTGCATAAAATTATCGCGAGCACGCAGGCCCTGGTCCGAGCGCGCCCGGAGATCGATGCCGACCGGATTGGAATGACAGGATTGTCCTGGGGTGGATTCTACACCATGCACGTCACCGCGCTCAGCCCGTTTATTAAAGCAGCAGCACCGGCTGCCTTCTTGAAAGACTACGATGACTTCGCTGCGCTCGCCACCGCTGGTAAACTGAAGTCTCCGGATCGCGACATCCTCAACGGTTTTCGCCACGCCGAAATCATCAGCATGATCTGCCCACGCCCCTGCCTGGTTCAAGTCGGAGAGAAGGATGAGGTGGTACCGATCGCTGGCGCGAGCAAGGAGGCCGCGCTTGCGGCTAAAACCTACGAGAAACTTGGCTTCAGCTCGCGCTTTACGTTTCAGGTCCACGAAGGCGGACACGTCTACGACACGCCCGCCATTCTCGACTTTTTTGACCGGGAGCTCTGAGGCGCGTGCGCAGGGAGTACATCCGTACACACAGCATGCACGCTCATTCGATCGATCTCACCGGTGGAGGGACTCGTTCCATC
>DKKJ01000189.1 GCA_002455175.1 Opitutaceae bacterium UBA6669 | reverse complement strand
AACGAAGTGGCAGCCGCTCTGATCGATTCGTCTGCCGTGCTCGGTTTAGTCCCCTGTGGATCGGGTAATGGATTTGGCCGACATCTTGGAATCAAGGATGACGGTCCCAATGCCTATCGGACATTGCTTTCCGGCCGCGTGCGTGCCGTCGACACCGGCGTCGCCAATGGCCACCCTTTCGTCAATGTGATGGGGGTGGGTTTCGATGCAGAAATCAGTCGCCGTTTCAACCGGCTCACCAAACGAGGCTTCGCTGCGTACCTCCACACCACGGTCCGTCTCTATCTCGGGTATCGACGAGAAAACTACTGTGTGCANNGGGAGGCGGAGCTTCCTTTCGAGGTAAGGCTTTTCTCATCGCGGTCGCCAACTCTGATCAGTATGGGAATGATTGTTACATCGCCCCTGGGGCTTCGGTCAGCGATGGCCAGCTCGACCTCACGGTGATTCGTCGGGCGGATCTGCTTCAATCGCTCCCCTTGGCTTACCGGCTGTTCAGGGGGACGGTGCGGCAATGTGATTCTGTGGTCTGCTTGAGGAACCCGATCTTTACAATCGAGCGCGATCAGCCTGGACCAATCCATACGGATGGCGAAGTCCATGAGACCGTTGCTCGTGTGGATATCGAAGTGAGGCCAGCCAGTCTCAACGTGCTGATTCCTTCGCCCTGAGAATCGCGGTGACGTTTGCGTAACGTTTGCGGTGGCCCCCTAGGCGGAACTCGTGGGTTCTGATAGGCTAGGGAGCGAAATGGAAAAGAAGCCACTTCGCGTCAAAACGATCATCCTGAGCGATGTTCACCTCGGCACGTTCGATTGCAAAATCGACGAGGTGAATCATTTTCTCAAATACACCCGTTGCGACAAATTGATCCTCAACGGTGATATTATCGACGGCTGGCGTTTAAAACGCGGTGGTTATTGGGCCAGGTCGCACACACGTTTCCTCAGATTGATTCTCAAGAAACTAGAGAAGAAAGGCACCGAGGTCATCTATTTGCGGGGGAATCACGACGATGTTCTCTCCAAGTTTCTTCCGATGGACTTCGAGAATCTTCGCATTGCGGAGGATTACGTGCACGTGACATCGCGGGGGAACTATCTGGTCCTGCATGGCGACGTCTTTGATACCGTCACGAAGAACTTTGTTTTCCTGGCCCACGTAGGCGATTGGGGGTACCGGGCGCTGATGCGGATCAACCGACTTTACAATCGCTGGCGCGCGTGGCGGGGAAAAGAGTACTATTCGTTTAGTAAAGCTGTCAAGGCGCGGGTGAAATCAGCCGTCAGCCACGTATCCAAATTTGAAGACCACATCGCCGAGTTGGCGGAGAGTCGCGGCTGCGTGGGCGTCATGTGCGGGCACATCCACACCGCAGCCGACAAGATGCTCGGGCGCGTTCATTACCTCAATTCAGGGGACTGGGTGGAATCGATGACGGCGATCATAGAGCACTTCGACGGACGTCTCGAATTGATCGATTTTGCCCGTTTTCGTGCTGACATCCCCATGGAAGAAGCTCCCGCTGCCGATGCGGGATTGCTAGACGGGGTGGTCCTGGCGGAAGGAGAATCGGAATCGCCGGAGAGCACCGCCCGTCACGCGCTCGCCGCAACGGCGAGGTGATGCGTTTGCGGTTCCGTCGGCGACGACTCTGAGGAGCGACGCCGCGGAGGTGTGCAGGGACCTTTTGCTAAGCCCGAGCCAGACCGACTGCGAGATCCTTGGCTACCGTTTGGAGCTGCTGGGTAATCGCATCAGGTTTGCCGAGGTTTGCGCGGATACAATTGACCAGCGCGGAACCGACGACCACGCCGTCGGCATGTTGGGCAACCGTGGCGACATGTTCGCGCTTCGAAATTCCAAACCCGACGACCACAGGTAAACGAGTGACGGCTTTGATCTGGGCCACGGCAGTCGATATGTTATCTGCCACCGAGTCGCGCACGCCGGTCACCCCTTCACGTGAAACGTAATAAATAAAACCGGTGGCCGCGCCAGTGATCGTCTTCAAACGCGATTGAGGCGTCGTGGGCGCCACGATGAAGACGGTTTTGATGCCTTGAGCCCGGGCAAGCGCGGACAGTTCAGTGGCTTCCTCGGGAGGGAGGTCCAAAGTGAGCATCCCGTCGACTCCCGCTTCGCGGGCAGCTTTGAGGTAGGCTTCGCTGCCGTTAGAGAACACCAAGTTGTAGTAGGTGTAGAAAACGATGGGAACGGTCGGAAATTCGGCGCGCACTGCTTTCACCAAGGCAAAAACCCGCTCAGCCGTCATACCGGAGGCCAATGCGCGTTCCGCGGCCAGCTGATTGGTCANNCCTCGAGCACATCCACCCCATTTTTGAGCAAAGTGCGGCACGCCGCGAGCGACGTATCAAAATCCGGATCTCCGGCGCAGAGGTAGGCGACGAACGCGGCGCGTTTTTCGGCTTGGGCGCGGGTGAAAGTGTCAGTGATTCTATCCATGGCGGCGCAAAGTCAGNNAAAAGACATCAAAAAACGGTTTGAGTCGAAGACAGCCGCGTGCCGGTACCGCCCGTACACCTAAAATGGGGCAGGTTGGCCGCCGGAGAACGACCGTCGGACTTTCCCATTGCCCGAAAACCTCTCCGCGTACATGTTAGCCGATTCCATGAGCGATCTCCCGGCTGACAATTCCCATGACCAGCACGCCGTGCGGTTGGCTAAGCTCGCCGACCTCCGTGCCTCTGGCCAAGACCCGTTTCGCGCGCAATTTGCGACGACCCATTTTGGTGACGATGCGCGCAAACTCTATGTCGATGGGCAGGACAATGCCGTCAAAGTCGCAGTCGCTGGCCGCCTGGTAGTGATTCGCGACATGGGCAAAAGCCAGTTTGTGAAGATTTTCGATCAACAGGGCGGATCTGCCGACGGCCCTCTGCAGTTGTATGTCAAAAAGGATGTGGTAGGCGAGGTCGCTTACGCTGCGTTCAAGAAGCTCGATCTCGGTGACATCTTGGGTGCGGAGGGCACACTCTTTAAGACCAAGACCGGGGAAGTTACTGTCCGAGTAGATCGCTATGTTCTGCTGTCGAAGGCTCTTCGTCCGTTGCCGGAAAAGTGGCACGGCTTGAGTGATCCTGAGCAAGTGTATCGGCAGCGCTACCTTGACATGATCGTGAATCCCGAGTCGCGAGGACGCCTTCTCCTGCGCTCGAAAATCGTTTCGCACATTCGTCGCTTTCTGGAGTCGAGGCATTTTATCGAGGTGGAAACCCCGGTATTACAGAACGTCGCCGGTGGCGCCGCAGCTCGTCCCTTTACCACACATCACAATGCGCTGGGGATGGATTTTGTGCTGCGAATCTCGCTTGAGCTCTATCTGAAGCGGTTGCTCGTGGGCGGGATCGACCGAGTGTTTGAAATTGGTCGTAATTTCCGCAATGAGGGCATCTCGCGCCGGCACAATCCTGAGTTCACCATGTTGGAAGTGTATCAGGCTTACAGTGACTTCCGGGGCATGATGGAATTGGTGAAGTCTTTACTCCAATCGCTCTGCACGGACATCCTTGGCACAACGCGAATCAAGCACGCTGCGAGCGGCCAAGACATCGAGTTTGCGGGAGACTGGCGTGAGGTCCCTTACAAGCAATTGATCCGCGAAGCCACCCAGGACCCGGGTTGGTTTGAGCGTTCCAAGGCCGAAAAGATCGCCGGCGCGGAGGGGCTCGGACTTAAGGTCGATCCCAAGTGGGAGGAGTTCGAAATCACCAACGAGATTTTCTCCAAGAAGATCGAGCCCACGCTCATTCAGCCCACCTTCGTCACCCATCTTCCCAAGGAGCTGTGCCCGTTGGCNNCAGCGACGGATGTTTGAAGCGCAAGCCGGTGAGGAGCAGCAGAAGGTCGATAATGATTTTCTGCTCGCGCTCGAACACGGCATGCCGCCGGCGGGAGGCATGGGCATCGGTATCGACCGACTCTGCATTCTTCTGTCGGGAGCGGAAAGCATTCGCGATGTCATCTTCTTCCCGCAATTGCGTACCTCGGCCCCCGCTGCCGTCGCGGCGCCGACCGGAGCGTAGTCGGGCCAACGTGTCCATGGCTTCCTTCCTCGGTGCTGTAGCTCATGCTCCTTTCCTGGCTGTACGGCACGGAAGTGCGCTGAGGCTGCTCAAGGAGAAAAAGGCGGGGAGCGAATCATGCCCTGGTTTCTCTACCTCGCGTTTCGTCAGCTCTTTCCCACCGGGAAGCGCTTCCCGTTTTTCACCGCCATCTCGGTGCTCGGGGTCGCCCTTGGTGTGGCCTTGCTTGTGGTGGTAATGAGTGTGATGGGCGGGTTCGGGTATGAAATCCGCCGGATGATTGTAGAAACCGAGGGAGAAGTGCAGGTAAAGAGTGCCGCACTGATTCCAGATGCTGCCGGTTTGATCAAACAGGTTGAGCGGGTGAACGGAGTGGCTGCGGCCACTCCCTACGCCTCAGGCGCATTGATGATTCTGCACGAAGGCCGCCCCGCCTTCCCGATGATGCGCGGGATTGATCTGGCCACCGTCGAACGCGTTGTAGATCTCGGGCTGTATGTACGTATTGGATCGTTGGATGAACTCGACGATGACTCGGTTATCTTGAGCTCAGAGTTGGCACGTTCGATCGGGATTAGCGTGGGGCAGACTCTCGCGGTTTATTCGCCGCTCATGATGGAGCGGCTGCGCAATGACGAAGTGTTTCTTCCCCGTGAAGTCCGGGTGGTGGGAATTCTCGAGATTGGTCATCAGTAGTTGGACAGCAGCATGCTCTATTGCACCCTGCGTCTGGCCCAGGACCTTTACGGCTTAGAGTCGACGGTTCACGGGATTAATGTGCGGGCCAAGCCCGGTGTGCA
>DKKJ01000160.1 GCA_002455175.1 Opitutaceae bacterium UBA6669 | reverse complement strand
CAACTGGGAGACTCGTTGTTCAAAATTTCACAGCAATACTACGGCCAAGCCAACCGCTGGGATGAAATCGCCGCCGCCAACCGCGACGTCATCCCCAATCCCAATCAATTGGTTGTAGGGGCGACGCTAAGGATTCCTTAATGTTTTTCGCCTGAGAACAAGGTGTATTCTTCCTCAGGGAGTTTGCGGTGGCGTTTGAGGCCTTTAGGAATGTTGCCTACCGTCCACATCCCCGCTTTAGCTCGTGCGACCGAGATCTCTGGGGGAAAAAGTTGATTTAAGGTCCCGCGCATTTTTTGAAGATAAGATTCCTCAAGCGAAAGGTTGTCGTACTGCATTNNCGATCCACTTCCGTTTTAGAATTTCGGCGACCAAGTAAGTCGTTCCTGAACCGCCGAACGGATCGAGGACAATGTCCCCTTCATTGCTCGACATTCGAATTATCCTGTCCAAGAGCTTGATTGATAGTTCATTCGCTCCCGCTCTTCGTTTGAACTTACTATGACGGACCGGCGGAATGTCTCGCCAGATGTCGCTTAGGTTTATGCCAAGTGGATTCATCTTATCTTTATATCCGCCGTAGTCCTTCACTTCGCCAAAACAGTGCCTGCATGTCTCCATCGCCACTCTGTCGGGGGTGAAAGTGTTAGGTTTATCGCCTTTCGTCATATATATCAGGGAGTAATGACTCGGATATAGTCTTCCTTGTATGGGCAGCCTGTAAGACATCTCTATAGCTATCCAATGACGAAACGTTAGAAGCCGACTAAGATGTGCGCCCAGAAGGAAATTCCATTTGGGCAAATTGTAGAGAAAAAAACTACCTCCAGGTTTTAGAACCCGAGCGCACTCCTTCGTCCAATCTTCGCACCAAGTCAGGTAGTCTTGATCAATTAAGCTGTCATTAATCTGAGACGGGTACGACTTTCCTAAGTTGAATGGAGGGTCTGCGAATATGAGATCTACAGAATTCTCAGGGAGTGTGCGCAGAACTTCCACACAGTCTCCCCTGAAAAGCTGGCCAAATGTTGTCCGTAAAGATGGGACGATACCTTGCAAATTACCTTCGGAGGTTGCTGGATTTTTTAAGCGCATGAAAGCTTAGTGCCAAATAGGTGCCTACTGGCACTCTTTTCTCAGTGCAAGACCGATTAGAGTCTTAGCGTGAGAAAAACAAAAAGAAGACTTGAGGAAAGAGAGCTAGTAATCGGGGAAAGTGTAATTTCGTCTCAAAAGTTTCACGAATGTGTGCGCCTAGCCATCAGAGACACGCTAAGCGACGCTTCGATGAGTCCCCAGAAGGTGGCGAACCTCACCGGGGTTGACGCGGCTAATCTTCGGAGAGTAGTCGCCGGGAAGAGAACCATAGGACTCTTCAATCTCTTCCGGGTTGCGATCGCGTGCGATATTCGGCCTGAGGACATTGTCCAAAGAATCTCGGATCATTTGCGGGAAGAAATCACGGGGAGGCACGGCAAATGAAGATAGTAACCGAAGAGGTTCTTATCGGCGGCAACTTTCTCGACTGGCACTCGGAAGTCACGGGTGCTTACCTTGAAATCAAGAACGCCATAGCGAATGTTGTGTGGCCGGCTGGCGGACGGCAATTCACTATAAATCCAGTTTCCATGGGGAACGGTGTTAAACCTATAAAAAACGGCTTTTTAAATATACTTGAAAAATCGAATTGGGTTCCCGAGGTACGGGCAACGTTGTCGGGAGAGCTTGGACCAGGTAAGATTGATGCCATAAAACGTCTGCAGAGCGGGAAAATTATCGCCGTTGAATGGGAGACCGGCAATATCTCAAGCTCTCATCGCGCGCTCAACAAACTCGCGATCGGAATGTTAAACAAACGGGTGGAGGCGGGATTTTTAGTATTACCAGAACGTACACTCTACCGTTACCTTACTGATAGAATTGGAAACCTGCAAGAGTTACGACCTTACTTTGACGTATGGCGAACAATGAGAGTTGAAGGCGTTCTTGGGATTATCGGCATAGAGCATGACGCAACTTCGCCCGACGTGCCTACTATCCCAAAAGGACTCGATGGTTTGTCACTTAGCCGACGAGCTATCCTGTGAGCGATCTCCCGGCAGGAGCGATTTCCTAATCGAATGAGATATGGAGTAGCTCGTTGTCAATCTTCGCTTTGCATTCCTGACTTAGATTGGAGAAGACATTCGTAGCTTTCAAGAGCTCCCGCAGATTAGTGTATTCTGTTTCGAGGGACCGGCATCTAGATTCAATGTCCTTTGTTTTATTTGAACCAAGCATTGACTCGGCTTTTACCGCTAGCGTGAAGGCCGTGTAAGCGACTATCAACGAATCCATTATTTGTGTCTCATTTGAATCCGCATTCCGGAAGAAGTCCGGAAACTCTGCGCGCGCCCATAGCAAGAGATTTGGTATGTTGATTTTCACATGTCGTGCTTTAAAGAAGTGAAAAAATTACTGCTTGCCCATTTGGGGGCTGTGCCTGTCAGTTCGCGAACCAATGTGGCATTAGCCTTTAACATAGCGATTGCTGCGGTTTTAAGTTCGAGTCGGTTGCAGGATGCGTTTACAGATATTAATGCCAGTTCTTCTGGTCGAAGCGTAAACTCCGCTCTACGACCTCTGTGATATGTCTTCAGTCCGCTTCGTTCACGCAACTCATGAAGTAACTTGATATTCACTTCGACAATCTCTTGATGTAGAAGACGTTGTGCGGCGATTAGTTCTCCTCTCTCGATTCTTCCTAGTATGGCATGTGTTTCTTCGCACACCACAGCCGACATCTTCAGGATTTCCGGGGTATTTAGCTTAAGCCGCTTTCCGAGCGTGCCTGCCTCTTTGTAGAATTTTTCCCAGTCTGCGTTGCCTTTGATCACGACGTGATCAAAGCGCATCAAATCAGAAAAATTCTCCATCCTCGTCTGGAATTTTTTGCTCCATCTGTAGGCGTGTGCGCGGTGGAGGAGTTTGGCTATATAAAGTAGGCGATAGGGGAGTATGACCGCATCAATACTTCCACCATCGAACATTATTACAGCTTTCCTCGCGCCTCCAAAGACACTACGATAGGATGCGCTTATCACTTCGGTAGCAAACAGCGAGGCTAGCCAACTCGAGTCTTTGAAGTATTGGGGTTTGGTTACGAGTAGTTGTACGTCTATATCGGAATATTGATCTGGTGTATCGCCGGTCCCTTTTAATAGTCTGGCGTATGAGCCAAACAGTACGGCGACTTTAATGTTCTCGCACTTTCTGATACTTTCGATGGTCTTATTTAGGAACTCTACCATTTGCAGATCGAAATCAGGATTTCTGTTCCTTCTAGTCCCGGACCAGCGTGAATCGAGCCGGTGTGGAGTTTGATTATTTCTTTAGCGATGAATACCCCCATCTTGCCTTGGTTAGGGACGCTATCTGGAGTGGCAACTGGCAGAATGCCCTCAAGCTCAAGCATTTTCCCTTTGATTGAAATCAACGCGGTAATTTTATCCTCTGCGCCAGTAGCTCTTAATTGGAGAGTCAGGTCCTTTGTGCCAAGACCACCTCTATTCTCTATTATTGTGCGAAGAATGGCTTGTAGTGCAAAGTCGAGAAGTCTGGGTGCCACCGCAAGTGGAACTGCGTCTGGTCCAACATCCGCCTTAACGCCGCACGCCTCGCCGACTTGGCGAACAATATCGCGGAAATCTATCACATTAATACCGGACTCCACTAATGCAGCGAGTTGTACAAGCTGATTGTTCAAATATTCAAGCCGTGAAATGTCGGTGTGTATAGCTTGCTCAAGATTTGACTTTAAAACAGCTGCGCCGTGGCGTAGGGTCGTTAATGATACTAGCGAGTTGCCTATTTCGTGATTTAGGGTCTGGGCGATTTCTCTTAGTAGATTAAGTCTTTCCTCTCGGGATCTCTTTATCGAACTGTCTACTTCGCCGCTAGCTTCTTCCCAAAATACCCAAACGCCACCTGTCTCCAAGACCAATCCGGCCTTTGCGCGAAAAGGTTGATCTGGGGTAGGCTGTGTTTCACGGGTTTCCTTGGAGCGCCTTACTTCTCCAATGAGCGCTCGAACAACGAGAGGTGCAGCGGCTGGCGCTTCATCTTGGGCGGATAATATGAGAGTGCGAGGGAGGTACTTTTCCCCTAAGCGATATTTTTCGTGCTGCAGGTTTAAGCGATTTAGGTGTGCGCTGGACATCAACAATTGCTTCAGGAGTCTAGCTACGAATACTGCTCGAACCTTATCGTTCTCAGTATATGATTGACCATCGTCTCTGACGCCACACGTCATTATACCGAGTAGGTGTCCGTTTTCGTGAAGAGGAATTAATAACCTTGCCCCCCAAATTGCCATCCTATTTCGAACAGCCAGTTCAGCGACTGGTTCGGGCGGTCCGGGCCAATCAATGCCGTCGAGTACAAGGGGATGGGCGGCTAAGTAGCCGATGATAGGGTCATCATGAAGGAGAAAGGAGGATCCTCGATCGGCTCTGTAAATATTTTCCTCTTTTAGGAAAAAAACAGCGTGAGATGCACGCAAGAGGTGGCGTGAGGCTCTGCGGAATTCACTCAGGAGGCGTTCTCGAGAGTTAAGGTTTTCTATTGCGCCTTCCAGAAAGTCCCATACCTCAAGATTTTCGGTTAGGGGCTGCATTCTAATTGGCGAAGTTGGCTTCGATTGCTCTCCGCGTCTGCTGCGCTANNACAGTGGCATTCCTTTCGGCAAGTTCCTCGATCAAAGGAAGCACTTCTCTGAGGCGAATCCTGCTTTCTGTGTAAGTGAAAATGTGCTTTGATCTGCCTGACGCTCTGAGGGTTTCGAAAAGGTGTGTGTCTGGATTTCCCACTAAAATCATTGGACACTTCTCCAGTGAAGGAGGAATGCGTTCCGCCATTACTGCATCGGCCACTACCACAATTGGCAATCCTGGCGGGAGTCTTTGTGGTAGCTCTGTTTCCAGCGACAAGACGGGGCGGCCTGCTGGTATTTGGACCGTCCAAGCTGAGAAAAGTTCTGAATCGCCCGTAATTAAGAGGAATGTGGCGGGCATGGGAATGTTATTCTAAAAGCCGCTCCTGCGCCGGGNNAACCCTAGCCCAAACCCGGATGATTTGGTGGTTTGAAAGGTCTCAAATAGCCGCCCTCTCATTTCAGTCGCTATTCCAGGGCCGTTATCTGAAATCTTAAGTTCTATGCTCCTCCGGAGGCGCTTCGTTTCGATTTTTATCCAGCGCGGTTTCTCCTGTCTTTCCTGAGCCTGCATTGCGTTAAAGCAAAGGTTCATAACCACTTGTTTCGTAGCGTTGAGGTCAGTTAGAATCCTATCGGGGTCTGCATCGAAATTAACCTGTATCTCGGTAGATTTATCTTTTGCCTTGAGTGAAATGACATCGAGAGAGTCGCGCAGGATT
This sequence comes from Opitutaceae bacterium UBA6669, assembly GCA_002455175.1. Classification (GTDB taxonomy): domain Bacteria; phylum Verrucomicrobiota; class Verrucomicrobiia; order Opitutales; family Opitutaceae; genus UBA6669. Next base: position 12,956 of record DKKJ01000160.1, on the reverse strand, counting down.
TGATGCAATGAATGTGGTTCGGGGTGGTACTTTTTAGGTGCGGCTAATTCTAGCAATTGCTCTGTGAGGGATTCGATTCTTGAGACCTCTTGACCCATTAATCTAGAAAACTTTTCCCTAAATATTTCGCTGTTATATTGAAGAGGAAGTAATTGAACAAATGTTTTTATTGTCACTAAGGGGTTCCGAATTTCATGGGCGACCCCCGCCCCCAGAACACCCACGGTTGCAAGCCGTTCAGCGCGATGCGCCTTTACGGCGAGCTTGCATCTCGTTTGTGCGGCTTCTACAATGGCGCCGAGTTCCAGTAGGTCTTGAATTTCTGGGTACGTAAAAGGTCTTCTGGAGGGTCTTTCACCCACTGCGATGACCGCGATCGTCTCAATGCTCTCGCATATACACACGGCGGCCAACCTGTTTTCGGTCAGGAAGGAGGCTAACTGCGTTCTGGCTACTGTTGTTCGCTCTCTCTGAAGTCGCTCAGGGGTCACCCATCTAAGCTCACGGAGCAGCTTCATTATGTCTTCGCTTGATTCGAAGAGGCCTGGTGATGCTGAACTCGTGTTTGCATCTACTGCTTCGATCAAAACGCGTTCGGAGCCGGACCATGCATGTATAACTCTTTCGAACTTCCCGTCCAGATCTTCTAGTTTTATGCAGTTCCTTGAGATCTCGTACGCTTCGTTGCGAGCACTATTTACTCTGGTGTTTAGCTTAAGAAATCGGCTCAAGAGTCTATTTGTGGGGCCGAGGAATGTTACCACGCCAATTGTCGAAATAAGATAGGCCCAGTGTTCGTCTATGGATGGTTGTAGGAATCTATATATTTGATATGAGGCCAGCGAAACAGTGACTATCACGCCTAAGGCGCGTATGCCGAGAGTTATAAGGTGGCGAGCGTCGAAGATCTTGTGGGTCGTAATTGCTACAGTAAGTAAGGCGAAGAATGTAAATACTACTGCTATTTGCGTGTTATGAGGAAGTCGGACCCCCAAAAAACGCTCTGAAAGCATCAGCAGGAGAACGACTATTCCTGCCGAAGCCCCACCGACCAGAATTACGGTTAGTTCTAGCTTTTCTATACCATCTCTTTTCTTGCCTATACGCCTCGCATTCCAAATAACAAAAACGTAACACAATATTACTCCGACAATGTGAATTGGAAATGCTGGCCCGTTAGCCTTTTCTCTTCCTGCGATGCCCCAAGGCGAGAACTGATCTGTGAAAACAATTGCGGCCAATAGAAAATTTACTGTCGCGAGTGGAAGGCTCTTTTTTAGAGTTTCACTAAACTTATCGCGTGGGGAAGCGACACTTTCGAGGAAAAGCCACAAGTGGAGGGGCACAAATGCGCCAACAGCCATGGTAATGCGAAACCAAATTGCCCCATCATCTGCCACGATCAATAAATGTCTGCATGTTAGCCAAAGGCCAACGTGCAGGGACATGGAGAACGCGATTAGATTTAATCTGCGGCGGGGATTTGACCAAAAAACTACCCCTCCCCAAATGGCTGTGATTAAAGCTGTCGCTAGCCCTATATCTATCCTCATTGAGATAATATAAGGGCGGAATTTGACCCTGAAATCCCGTGTGCATTCACGAGGGTACGTCTATGAGGAAGCGGGGTAGCCTTTGCGAAGAGATTTAGTGGGCATGAAGGGTCTTTTACCTCCCAGTTGACTGTCGGAGTGATGTTCTGCAGTTTAAGTCCGATAGCTGCGGATGCCACTTGAATAGCGCCCGCTGCACCGAGAGCGTTTCCTATAGCGCCTTTAATTGAGGTAGCACCCATATTTTTAAGGTGGGTCCCAAACACATTCTGTAATTGTAATGCTTCTGCGGCATCGATTTGCCTATGACCGGGCCCCCAGGCATTAATTGTGTCAACGTCAGTGGCTTTCATGCGCGCCTCAGCGATCGCATTGATCATCGCNNCATCTTCATGGTTGTCGCTAGAAAACGCGTATCCGTCAATGTATGCATAGGCATTCCGTGGGCTGGTCTCAGGCTCCAATATGAACATGCATGCACCTTCGCTAACTACGCCTGTAGTTCTCCATAAGTCGAAGGGGCGGCATTGCTTCTCCGGCTCATCCGCGCTATTTGACATGAGGCCTGCGGCACGCAGTTCTATCATGGGATGGCTGAATAATGGGGCCTCTGTTCCTCCACACAAAGCAATCTCCGCTTTTCCATCAGCGATCTTCTGCGCAGCGTACCCAATTGCGTCCAGACCTGAACAACAGGAGCTTTGAAGTGCCATCATCCGCGGCGCCAGACTTAGTGCATTTGCTACAGTTGATGCTATGCTCGCAACATTGGCGGAGAATACCGCGCGAACATAAGCGCCTTTGACTCCTAGACGAGCAACTTGATCGTAGGACCTTTTCAGTCCCTCACAGTCCATCAATGAGGTTCCGGTTGCCATTATCGCTGTCGCAGAGCTCTGGAACTCTCTTTCTGATATACCAGCATCCCTTAGCGCCAACACGCTTGCCGCAATCGCAAACTGTGTGTGGCGTGCTGCACCATTTTGGCCAGGAAATCTCTTAACAAATGAACTTAGGGAAAAATCTTCGACCGAAGCGGCAACAAAGTTTCCGTGGGTAGGATCTCCTCTGCTGAAGTTCTTAGTCCTACTAACGCCGTCTAATATTCCGGCTGCAAACGCGGCCCTACCAATCCCTGCCGGGGTCACCGGGCCGATGCCGGTAATCTTCACTCGTCGTCTTCTCATCGCTCGTATCCTTCATCGGTCTTGCCGTGGGCTGCGGGTGCTGAGGGCCTGGGTGGTGTGTGTGGGTCACTCGGGCTCTGCGCGCGGCGGACGGTCTTATTCGGGCACGGCTGGGAAGGTCAGCCGGGTCGTCGTGCCTTTATTGGGTGTGGAATCGAGGGTGAGGGAGGCTCCGTGCGCGCCTAGGAGATGGCGGCAAATGGATAATCCCAACCCGGTTCCGTTGACTTTCGTGGTAAAGCCTCCGCGGAGCGCGTTGCGGGCGGTCTCGGCATCCATCCCGATACCATTATCCGCCACGGTCACGATCACTTGATCGCCCACGGTCCTCACGCCGACGTCCACACGGGTGGAGTTGGCTTCTAGGGCGTTCTTGAAGAGATTTTGAAACACGCGGGCGAGTTCAAAGCGGGCACCTTTGATCCATGCATGATCGTCACCGGTGACTTCGATCGCACTGTTGCCGAAAAAGATCACGTGGCGTACTTCACGGACGACGGAGAGGAGGTCGACTTGCGAAAACTCGGTGGTTTTCCGCGAGGTCTGCCGCCAATTGTCGGCCAGGTGGTGACAGTACTCCGCGGCGCGTTCGACGATGCTCGCGTAATTCTTGAGTTTGTCCGCGCGCTCGGGATCGGTCTTGGCGATTTCTGCCGCTTCTTCCGCCAGCAGCCCGGCGTATCCAATCATCACGGTCAGCGGGTTGGCGAGGTCGTGCACCAACTCGACTGCGGCGCGAGCCTGCCACACGTGCGGCTGCTTCTCGGCGATTTCGCGTTTGAGGGTGCCGTTGAGCTCAAGGGCTTCTCGCGACAGCTTGGCATGCAACCGGCGTTGCACGGTCTCGGCGGAATTCTTTTTCACCGCCGCGATCAATTCGTGAATATCTGGCGGCTTGCGTAGGTACTGATTGGCCCCACCGATGATCGCCTGCTGCGCCGTGGCCAAGGTGCCGTAGCCGGTCAGCATGATCACAGAGATCTCGCGGTCGAACTTACGGATTTCTTCGAGGGCGCGAATGCCGTCCATCTCGGGCATGCGGATGTCGAGAATGACGGCCGTGTAGGTTCGCGAACGAAGTTTATTCAGCGCCTCCACCGCGCGTTCCGCCGTATCCACCATGAAATCAGCGGAGAGGGTAAAGGCGATTGACTCGCGTGGACCGTACTCATCGTNNTCCCCGGATTAGGTGTCGAAACGGGTTTGGTGTCGGTCAGCATGAAGTTGAGAGAAAGTGTCTGAGTGGATTTTGCCACTCTGAGACGCGATAAGCCAGAGGCTTTGTGTTTTGAGATGAGGTTTCTGTCAAGAAAGGCATGGGCGGAAAGCCCCTTGCGCTGTATTTGCCAGCAACTCTCGGTTGCGCAACGGGGTCGGCTTTCCTTTACCCAAGGGGAGCGGGGCGGGCGGGCGTTGCGGCGGGTAGTCAGGCCTCATGGGGTCTTTCATCGGTGCTTCCGAGGAAAACAGTAGGAAACACNNATGCGTTCTTCCGCCCCTAAGTCCCCCGCTTCCCCGAGCGAGATCCGTCCTTTCCGCAAGCTGATGGCTGCCAACCGCAGCGAGATTGCGGTGCGCATTTTCCGCGCGGGTACGGAGCTGGGTTTACGCACGGTCGCGGTCTTCGCCCACGAAGATCGCTTCAGCATCCACCGCTACAAAGCGGACGAAGCTTACCAGGTCGGTGCCGGCAAGGGGCCGGTGGCGGCCTATCTGGACATCGAGAGCATCGTGGCCACTGCCAAGGAGAAGGGCATTGATGCCATTCATCCGGGTTACGGGTTTCTCTCCGAGAATGCAGCTTTCGCTCGGGCCTGTCAGCAGGCCGGGATCACGTTCGTTGGCCCACGTCCGGAGTTGCTCGAGATGATGGGCGACAAAACGGCAGCGCGGGCATTGGCCCAACGGATCAAAGTCCCGGTGCTTCCCGGAACCGAGGAGCCGGTGTCCGATCGAGCTGAAGCGCTCAAGGTGGCCAAATCGATTGGTTTTCCCTTGATCATCAAGGCGGCGTTTGGCGGTGGCGGCCGCGGTATGCGGGTCGTGCACGCGGCGGGGGAGCTGGATGCCTTGCTGGACGAAGCCCAGGGCGAAGCAGAACGCGCGTTTGGCAATCCGGCGGTTTTTCTGGAAAAGTACATTCCTCGCGCGAAGCACATCGAGGTGCAGATTCTGGGCGATCAGCATGGCAATGTGATCCACCTGCATGAGCGGGATTGCTCGGTGCAGCGGCGACACCAGAAGGTGGTGGAAGTGGCTCCCAGCTACGGATTGCCGGAAAAGGTGATTCAAGAGTTGTGCGATGCGGCGGCGCGGATGGCGCGAGAGATCCGCTACGACAACGCGGGTACGATTGAATTTCTCTACGACCTCGACCGGCACGAATGGTTTTTCATCGAGATGAACCCGCGTATCCAAGTGGAGCACACGGTGACGGAGGTCATCACGGGTCTCGATTTGGTGCGGGCGCAGATTTTGATCGCGCAGGGACATTCCTTGCATTCCCCGGAAGTTGGCATGCCCGCGCAGGCAGACGTGCCGCGCAATGGGTTTGCTATCCAGTGTCGAATCACGACGGAGGATCCCGAGAATAAATTCGTCCCCGACTACGGTCGCATCCTCGCATATCGCTCTCCGGGCGGGTTTGGGGTGCGCTTGGACGGTGCGATGGGTTTCCCCGGGGCGGTGATCACGCCGTTCTACGACTCGCTCTTGGTCAAGGTCATCACCAGCGGTCAGAGCTACGAGATCGCTATGGCGCGGGCGCGCCGGGTGCTGAGCGAGTTTCGTATCCGCGGAGTGAAGACGAACATTCCCTTCCTGGAGAACGTGGTTGCGCATCCGACGTTCCGGTCCGGGCAGGCGACGACCTCGCTCATCGACACCACGCCGGAGCTGTTCGCTTTCAAACCTCGGCGGGACCGCGCGACGAAGCTGCTGAGTTTCCTGGGCAATGTGATCGTCAACGGCAATCCGCACGCCAAGGGATTCCGTCCCGAGAAGACTTTCCCTGTGGCCGTGCCGCCGCGGGCGGGCCATGGTAAGCCTGCACCGGGAACGCGTCAGCGTCTCTTGGAGCTGGGCGCCAAGGGTTTTGCCCGCTGGACCCTCGAGCAGAAGGCCTTGCTGGTGACAGATACGACCTTCCGTGACGCGCACCAATCGCTGATGGCGACGCGGGTGCGCAGTTACGACCTGCTGGCGTGCGCGCCGGCCGTGGCGCAGCTCCTGCCCAATCTTTATTCCCTAGAAATGTGGGGCGGGGCGACGTTCGATACGGCGATGCGCTTCCTTCACGAAGATCCGTGGGATCGCTTGCGGGAAATTCGGGAACGCGTGCCGAACATTTGCTTCCAGATGCTCCTCCGCGGGGCCAATGCCGTCGGGTACACCAATTATCCTGATCCCGTTGTCGCCGGATTTGTCCGCCATGCAGCAGAGAGCGGCATGGATATTTTCCGCATTTTCGACTCGCTTAACTACCTCCCCAACCTGCGGGTGGCGATGGAGGCCGTGCAGTCGACCCATGCCGTGTGCGAAGCGGCAATTTGTTACACGGGCGACATCCTGGATGACCGGCGCGACAAGTATTCGTTGGCGTACTACGTGCGTCTGGCCAAGGAATTGGAGCGGATGGGGGCTCATATCCTCGCCATCAAGGACATGGCGGGCCTCTGCCGTCCTTACGCGGCAGAGAAACTGGTCCGCACCCTGCGTTCTGAAGTGGGCCTGCCTATCCATTTCCACACTCACGATACCAGTGGGATTGCGGCGGCGTCGGTGCTGCGCGCGTCCGATGCGGGGGTTAATATTGTCGATCTGGCCTTGGCCTCGATGAGCGGCAGCACGTCGCAGCCTAATCTGANNATCGCTTGAATGCGTTCTCGGACTACTGGGAGCAGACCCGTGATTATTACCGTCCCTTCGACACCGCTCCCCGCACCGGCTCGGCGGAGGTCTACCTGCACGAGATGCCAGGTGGACAGTACACCAACCTCAAGGAGCAAGCCGCCTCGATGGGGATGTCCCACCGCTGGCCGGAGATCGCCCGCACGTATGCCGAAGTGAATGCGCTCTTTGGCGATATCGTGAAGGTGACGCCCTCATCGAAGGTGGTGGGCGATTTGGCGCTCTTCCTTTTCTCGCGCGGCATCAAGCCCGCCGACCTGCTCAATCTGGAACCGGGATCCATGCCGTTTCCAGAAAGCGTGATCGACATGCTGATGGGTGGACTGGGTTGGCCGGAAGGCGGTTGGCCGGAAGGCGTATGGAAGAGTATTTTGGGGGGAGCGCGTTACACCGAAGCCAAGGCGAAGTACACGGCGGCGGTGGCGGCAGCGAGCAAGCCCGCGGTGCCGGCGTGTCCGCAGAAAGACGCGGCGGAGATGGCGCGAATCGCCAAGGAAGCCGGAGAGAAGTACAAGCGAGAGCTCAGCAAGGACGACCTGTATTCGCATCTCATGTACCCGCAGGTCTTCGCGGAGTTCCAGAAACACCAGCGGGAGTACAGCGACGTCAGCGTCTTACCGACGCCAGCGTTCTTCTATGGACTCAAGCCCGGCGAGGAAATCACGGTGGAGATCGAGGAAGGCAAAGTCCTCATCATCCGCTTGGTCAACATTGGCGAGCCCGACAAGGATGGACGTCGGACCCTGAATTTCGATCTGAACGGGATGGCGCGGGAAGTCACCATTTCCGATAAGACGATTGCGGTGAAGACCAAGGCGCGGCCCAAGGCTGACCTGGCGGATCCCCTGCAGCTTGCGGCGCCCATCCCCGGATTGATCGCGGCGTTGTCGACCTCTCTCGGCGCGAAAGTGGCCAAGGGCGATAAATTGCTGATGATGGAGGCGATGAAGATGCAGACCACCGTGTACGCTCCCGCGTCTGGTGTGGTGGCCGAGCTCAACGTCGCCGTCGGAGACACCGTGGAAGCGAAGGATCTCCTCCTCCGCATCCGCAGTTAAGCGTTGTTAGCACCCCGCGAAGGACAATCCTTGGCGGGGTGATTTCGTTAGGCTCCGATCGGATGCCAGGTGGTTTTGAATTCCACCCAGGCGCGGATGGCTTCCAGTCCCTGGGCGTCGTCAGAAAGCCAGACGGGAGCTTCTTGTTCGAGGTAGAGCCGGAGACGTTTCACGGAATCGGCGGCACCGGTTTGCAAGGCTTTGCGTTCGTCGGCGGAGACCACGCCACCGACTCCGCGCAGATGTTGGTGGGTGGCGAACGTAGGGATTAATTCCTTACGATAGCCAGTGAGGAGATTGACCACCCCTGCGGGCAGATCGCTCGTCGCGAGCATCTCGCCCAGGACCACGNNCGGCAGGGTAGGGCTGGGACTCCGAGGCTAGGGCGATGACCGTGTTGCCGCTGAGAATGGCGGGGGCGATCAGGGAGATCAGAGCCAAAATAGGGGTATCTCGAGGCGCGATTAGGCCGAGCACGCCCATCGGTTCGGTCACCGTGAAGTTGAAGTAAGGACCAGAAACCGGATTCACCGATCCGAGCACCTGCTCATACTTATCGGCCCATCCGGCGTAGTGGACCAAGCGGTCGACAGCGGTCTCGACCTCGCGGCGTGCGGCGGCGGATGACGTGCCGGAAAGCGCGATCGCCTGACTCAGTTCGGCTGCGCGGGCCTCGATCATTTCGGCCAGCCGGTAGAGGATTTGAGCGCGGTTGTAAGCGGTGCGCCGAGCCCAGCCGGGGATGGCTTTGGCGGCGGACTCCACGGCGTTACGAAGGTCCTTGCGCGTGCATTGCGGCACGTGACCAACGAATTCGCCCCGAGGCGTTGTGAAAGGAAAGGTGCGGCCGCTTTCCGAACGGATGAAGGCGCCGCCGACGAAGACCTTGGGTGTTTTGGTAACAGGAAGACGAGCCATGGCGGGCATCAGGTAAGTTGGAGATAGTCGGCGAGNNGAAACCCGATTCTTTGTAACCACCGAAGGGCGAGGATGGATCGAATTTATTGTAGGTATTGGCCCAGACCACACCCGCTTTCAGCTCGGTACTCATTTTCAGAATACGCGAGCCCTTGTCGGTCCAGACCCCGGCGCTGAGTCCGAAGGGCGTGTTGTTCGCCTTTTCGATCGCCTCGTCCACCGTGCGGAAGGTAAGGATGGAAAGAACCGGTCCAAAGACTTCCTCGCGGGCAATGCGGTGGCTTTGCTGGACCTCGGTGAAGAGGGTGGGCCGGAAATAGAATCCCTTGGCGGGTAGGGAGCAGGGCGGCTGGTAGAGGCGTGCGCCTTCTTTCTCGCCGATCTTCACCAGGCGTTGGATCTTNNGTTGATGGCGCCGATGTCGGTGTTTTTATCCAGAGGATCCCCTACTCGGAGCACCTGAAGCCGGTGCTTCAATTTGGTGAAAACCACGTCGGCGACGCTTTCCTGGACGAGCAAGCGAGAGCCGGCGCAACAGACGTGACCCTGGTTAAAAAAGATGCCGTTGACCACACCCTCGACTGCTTGGTCGAGCGGGGCGTCGGCGAAGAGGATGTGGGCCGCTTTGCCGCCCAGCTCAAGCGTGAGCTTCTTGGAGGTGCCCGACACGGCTCGCATGATCTTTTTGCCCACCTCGGTGGAGCCTGTGAAAGCGATTTTGGCGGCGAGCGGGTGTGAGACCACGGCGGCGCCGGTGTCGCCTGCGCCCGTGACGATGTTGACTACGCCCGGTGGCAAACCGGCTTCGTCGAGGATCTCGGCAAACTTCAGTGCGGTGATCGAGGTGGTTTCGGCCGGCTTGAGCACCACCGTGTTGCCAGTTGCCAAAGCGGGAGCGATTTTCCAGGCCAGCATCAGGAGAGGGAAATTCCAGGGAATCACCTGCGCGACGACGCCGTGAGGACGAAGCGAGCGGGCTCCTGGGAAGGCGTAAGTCAGTTTGTCGGCCCAGCCGGCGTGATAAAAGAAGTGCGCGGCCGCCATGGGCACATCGAAATCGCGCGATTCCTTGATCGGTTTTCCGCCGTCTAGTGTTTCGGCCACGGCGAATTCCCGTGCGCGATCCTGGAGCAACCGCGCGATGCGGTAGAGGTACTTCCCCCGCTCGGCGCCTGAAAGCCGGGACCAGCTTTTGAAAGCGCGATCGGCGGCGGCGAAGGCGGCGTCGACATCGGCCGGCCCGGCGCTAGCAATTTCTGCCAGAGGCTTCTCGTTGGCGGGGTTGATTGAGGAGAAGTAGGCCTTTGATTTCGGTGCGGTGAATTTGCCTCCGATATAAAGCTCGTAACGCGCTTTCAGCCGAGGATCCGCCGTTTCCGGTGAAGGGTCGAAAGGCCAGAGATCCCCGAAAATCAACGCGGGAGTGGGGCGTGCGGAGCGGGAGGTTTTCCGAGGCTGGGAACGGGCGCACATATCAATAGCTTTCTGCGGCTTCGCTGAACAGGTAGGGAGCTTGGTAAAAGCCGGTCCGTTCCTTTTCGATCTGGCGAAGAAGATCGTTGAGGAGCGAGGAGGCACCGAAGCGGTAGCGTTTGGGGGTCAGCCAAGCGTCGCCCAGGGTTTCCTTCACGGCGACGAGGAAAGTGAGGGCCTGTTTAGCAGTGCGGATGCCGCCGGCCGGCTTCATGCCTATGGCAATACCTGTATCCAGATAAAAATCACGGATGGCGTCGATCATCACCTGGTTATTCCCCAGGGTGGCATTGGCGGAGGTTTTCCCAGTGCTCGTCTTAATGAAGTCACCCGGGCGAATCACTTCCATGGCGAGGAAGGAGGCGGCGCGGATGTTGTCGTAGGTTTCCAGTTCACTGGTCTCCAAGATGACTTTGAGGGCGGAGTTTCCGCAGGCTTCGACCACGGCGGCGATTTCGTCCTGCATCCGCGCGTACTCTCCGGCGAGGAAGGCACCGCGGTTGATCACCATGTCGATTTCCTGAGCGCCGTCGGCAACCGCCGCGCGCACCTCGGCGAGGCGGGTGGTGAGCGGGGCTTGGCCGCTGGGAAAGGCGGTGGCGACGGAGGCAATTTTAACTGGCGAAAAGAGTCCCAGCGCGTCGCGGGCGGCGCGCACCATTGCGGGGTACACACATACGGCGGCGACGGACGGGAGCGGGTCGTCAGCGTGCTCGCCGTCGTCGTGCGGGTGTAGGGCCTTGGCGCAGAGCGCGGCTACCTTTCCAGGGGTGTCTTTTCCCTCCAGGGTGGTCAGATCGACCATCGAGATCGCTAGCTTTAGGCCCAGAACTTTGGACCCGCGTTTAAGCGAACGGGTGGAAAATTTGGCGACGCGGTCTTCGATGCCGACGGCGTCCACCGGCCCGATTTCGTCGAGGAGCCGTCGGATTGAGGCGGGTTTGGCCAGGCTCATAGAGAAGAGCAGGAAGGCGGAAATTGGAGAAAGCGGAAACGCTGAAATGAAGAAAAGCGGAAAGCTGAGAGCTAAAAGCTGAAATTCGGAGGACGCGGCGCGCGTTGCTTTAGCCCGTTACCATGGAGCATGATCGTTCGTGGGTAGAGGCCCGGTAGGACTACTCTGAAATGTCTTGGTTTCGGCGTTTCGAGATTCCGCCATTCCATGGGGAGGGACGCGGTCTCTCGCGTCCGGGGATCGCGTGACGCCCACCACGCCGGATGGTCCACGCAAAGGCGGTGCTTGGAGACGCAAACCCGGCCACGAGGGACNNTGGCCCCCAACGCTATGTGTGTGAATAAATTGTATAAAACCGAAAGCGGGTGGCGGCGACGATGGCGGACAATTGCCCATCAAGCTGTTTTCGTTCAAAATTTTCCGCAATACTACGGAGGTTTTCTGTCTTGTCCGTGACCGCGCGATAGCCAAACTGGATTTCGCGTGGTTCCACCGGTTGTCACCCCCTCCTCCGCTGATCCCTGCCGCAAGTCGTCGCGCAAGCGTGTCGTGCTGGCGGTGCTGCTCATCATCGCAGCATTAGGTGGGCTCGTCTACACCTTGGAACAGGAGTCCAAGATCGGATTGGTGATTGGCCTCGTCCCGCTCGTTTTGGTCGCCCTGGTGTGTCTGTGCGACCCTTGTGGGAAATCGACCGATTCTCAGGACTGAGAAAGCCGGGCCACGACGGCCGGGAGCAGAGCGTGCTCGGCGGCGTGGACCTTAGTCGCGAGCGTTTCGAGCGTGTCGGTCGTTTCGATCCGAACAGCGGCCTGATCCAAAATGGGTCCCCCGTCGACTTCGAGGGTGACGGCGTGGACGGTGCAGCCGGTGATTTTCACGCCGCGGCGAAAGGCTTGGCCGATTCCATCCAGACCCGGGAAACTCGGGAGCAGGCTGGGGTGGAGGTTAATGATTTTTCCAGCGAAGGCCTGTAAGAATCCAGGTTTCAGCACGCGCATGAACCCGGCCAAGACCACGAGGTCCGGTTGGCAGGCTTGCACCGCGGAGATAAAACGCGCTTCGCCTTCGCCTTCGAGTTTGGTCTTGAAGGGCGCTGGATCCACGTAGCTTGCCGAGACACCAAAGCGAGGGCCGAGTTGAAGCATACCGGCGTCGGGGCGATCCGAGAAAAGGGCGACGATGCGTGCTTTGCCCAATGCACCCGCCTTTTCCGCCTGCAGCAGGGCCTCTGCGTTGGAGCCTCGACCGGAACCTAGGATGACGACGCGCATAGGAGAAAGCGAAAAGCAGAGCGCAGCGCGGGTGGCGAGGAAACTAGATTTCTCCGGCGGCTTTGATTTTCGCGATCAGCTGCGTGGTGCTGAATCCTGGCAAAAAGGGGAGGAACGAGATACGCGCACCCACCTGCTCCAATGCGCCGCGCTCACCCGGATCGAGTTTATCGAGAGTGTAGTCGCCCGCCTTGGTGTAAACATCGGGCCGAAGCGCCTGGATTTCTGCGGTCAGGCGGGGTGTACGGAAAATGATGATACCGTCGACGAACCAAAGAGCGCTCAAGGCGTAGGCACGTTCGATCTCGGACTGCACCGGGCGAGTAGGGCCTTTCAGTGCGCGCACGCTTTCGTCGGCGTTGAGCGCCACGTAAAGCGCATCGCCCAAGCTACGAGCTTTTTTCAGGTACGAGAGGTGGCCGGTGTGCAGAAGGTCAAACACGCCATTGGTCAGGACCAACGTCTGACCCGCACGCTGCAGCGACGCGCGATGAGCGACCGCTTGTGGCAGCGAAAAAAGTTTATCGTTCTCCAGTACCATCACGACGGAGGCAAAGATCCTGTCCGGCGCGTGCCGGTGTGATCACTGGGAGGTTTGGCCCGCGGACCGCTCGGGAGCCGCAGGCTTG
>DKKJ01000422.1:18218-42804 GCA_002455175.1 Opitutaceae bacterium UBA6669 | reverse complement strand
ACGATGCCCTACATGAAGATCGTGATTGATGCCTTCCAACAGCAACAGGATCTCGCCAACGTCAAACTGGCCGTGGGTGGTGCTCCGGTGAATAAGCTCTTCGCGGACGAAATCGGCGCAGATGGCTATGGAGCCGACGCGCCGTCCAGCGTGGAGATGTTCCTCCATTTCGTTCAGGCAGCCTGAACCCAAGCGACGAATCTAAATAGAGCCGGGGCGCGCGCCAACGTGCCCTTTTCGCAATACTCCCTGCACCCTTTGACGTCCGGTAGCCCGCCCTATGACCTTGCGTGAAAAACTCGAATCCACTCGTGACTTTGTCATTGGAGTGGAGCTGGTTTCCACGCGAGGAACGGTGGCAGAGACACGCGCTGCGAAAACCTTGGGGTTTGCGGATGCGTTGGCAGCGCACGATGGCATCGACTGGGTCTCGATCACGGACAATGCGGGAGGCAATCCCCAACTGGCACCCGCAGCCTTGGGCGAATTGATCCGGGCGGCGGGACGTGAGGTGGTGGTCCATCTTTCTTGTAAGGATTTCAACCGAAATGCGCTGGAATCTGAAGCCTGGCATCTTTCTAGCCAGGGCCTCCACAATCTTCTGGTCCTGACAGGTGATTATCCGGGAACCGGAGTACACGGCGGCGGGAAACCCGTTTTCGATATCGACTCGGTGGGACTACTCACCCTCTTGGCGGAGATGAATGCGGGCATTGACGTGACCCGCCCCGGTGCACGGCAGCGGGCAAGGTTGGCCGCGACCGAATTTTATCCAGGATGCGTTGTCACCAATTTTAAGTTGCATGAAAATGAGGTGGTTCCCCAGTTGCTGAAGCTGGAGACCAAGCTGAAGTGTGGTGCTCGCTGGGTGATCAATCAGATCGGTTACGATGCGCGCAAGAGTCATGAATTGATTCTTTGGATGCAGCAGCGGGGGTGGGGAGATATCCCGCTTATCGGCAATGTCTATGTCTTGAATCCAGGAGTGGCGCGTCTGTTCCGCGAGCAACGTATACCCGGGGTGGTAATCTCTGATGAACTAGCCGCACTCTGTGCCCAGCAGGCTTCGACTCCCGACCGCGGGAAGGCGTTCTTCCTCGAACTCGCGGCCAAGCNNTTACCGCGGTGGATACCTCGGAGGAGTCCATTCCATCGCCGATGTCGAGCAGGTGCTTTCGATCGAACGAAGCTTCGGGCCCGACGATTGGCGAACGTTTGCGCGTGAGCTGCGCTTCTCTCGTCCTGGCGAGTATTTTTGCTTTGAGGAGGATGCCGCAACCGGTTTGGCCGATGGGACGCGTCCGACCGCGCCTTCGCCCACAAAGCGTACGTCGCTCGTGTATCGGTTTTCCAAGTTCGTTCATGGAATGATGTTCGAGGAGGGGAGCACCCTTTGGAAAACGGGCGCGCGGCTGACCGCAGCGGCGAAGGATCCTATGCAAGGCCCTGGGTGGATGCGGACCGCCGAGCATGCTGGCAAAGTGGCACTTTTCGGCTGCCGAGATTGCGGTGACTGCTCGTTGCCGGATATCGCTTACCTCTGTCCGGAGTCAGCGTGTGCAAAGAATCAACGTAATGGTCCTTGCGGTGGCACACGAGATGGTCGCTGCGAAGTAGACGATTTTGAATGTATTTGGGCTCGCGCCTACGACCGGCTTCGAGCGGAAGGCCGGGCGGAAACACTTTTGGCTCATGCTCCCGTGCTTCAGGACCAAGCGCTCCGCGNNGCTCCGCGGGACATCCAGCTGGGCCAATACTTGGCATCACCGCGATCATCTTTCGCGCCCCGTAACCGTGCCAAAGGCACAAATTCCTATTCCTGTGACGGGCAAGCCGCCGATCACTTCTTCTAACCCTTCTTCCCAACCGTGAGCACTCCTCCCCGCATCCGCATTATCGGCGAACTCATCAACAACGCATACGCTCGCGCCCGACGCGCTTGGGAGGCGCGTGACGTGGTGGGTTTCCAAAACCTGGCGACGTTGCAGGCGAATGCCGGAGCGGACTACGTCAACCTCAACGTGGATGGCACCCAGANNAGCGTGTTTCGGTGCGGGTTTCCGAAATGTTGGAGTTTCTTCCTAAGGTCATCCCGGCGATCCAAGCCGCTTCGGACGTTCCTCTGAGCTTCGATAATCCAAACATTGAATACCACAAAGTCGCTCTTCAGCACTTCGACCGTTCGAAGAGCCGCGGAAAACCCCTCTTCAATTCTTTGGCGGCGTCACGTCAGCAACTGCCGGAGATGATCGAACTCATCCGTGTCCACGATATGCGCTGCATTGTGATGGCCTCCGAGTGTTTTCGTCCGGACGGGAGCACGGGCCAGAGTCTGGATCCCCAACAAAGCTACGAGACGGTCAAGCGTTTTGCCGATATGTTGGTGACGCAGGCGGGGCGAACGCTCGATGACATTATCGTGGATCCGGGCTTAGCTCCCGTAGGAGCGGACACGTATGGATTGGTGAATATTGGGTTGGATACGCTGCGTCTCTGCTCGGCAGATCCTCAACTCAAAGGACTCCATTATTCGGTGGGACTGTCGAATTTTGCTTGGGGCACGCCCAAAGCGGTCAAGCCGTTGCTCGAGCGCGCTTACCTTACTATCGCTTCTCGCTATGGTTTGGACTTCGCGCTGGCCAATGTGGAGGCCAACGCCACCCCGTTGGAGGAAACCCATGAACTCGTAGCACAACTCGAAGCCGCACTCCAAGAGGGTCGTGCTGTTGACGGAGAATCGGTTGAAGAGGCCGGCTTCCGTCAGGCGGCGAAAGTCATGGAAATCTGTTCCGCTTACGTCGAGGAATGAGTCTAGCCCTTCCAGATTCCTCCGTCCCGTCTCTACTCAAGCCCATCGAAGGTCCGGTGTGGCTGCGTACAGGAAAACTCTTCACCGGCGCAGACGCTCGGGTGGTCAATGATGGTCACCTCGTGTATGATCGAGCGGGAGTTCTCTATGCCGGTTCACAGCCTCCGCCTGCAGAGGTGCTGCGAGCGGGATGCGTGCGGCCGGACGTCGACCTACCTGATCATGCGGTCATGCCCGGGTTAACAGACGCGCATACTCATCTGTTCCTTGAGGGAGGAGAACTCGATCCGGTGAAGCGGGCCGAGTACCTCAAACTTCCTCCTGAAGCGTATCAGGAGCGAGCGCAGTCGCGCCTGCGACGTTTGGTAGCGCTGGGAGTCACTGCAGTACGCGAAGCAGGAGACAAGGTCGGCGTGGGGACAGCNNCATCCATCATGCCGGTCGCTACGGTTCCTTCATGGCCCGGCCGATGGAAGAGCAAGGTTCGCCTGCGGCGACAGTGGCAGAGCGCGTCGCAGGGGGCGCCCACCGTATCAAGCTTCTTGCTACCGGGATCATCAATTTTGAAAAAGGGGCCGTGACAGCGAAGCCGCAAATGCCGGCGAGTGAGCTGGCGGAGTTTGTGGCCGCATCCCGTGCGGCTGGTCGTCAGACTATGGTGCATTGCTCTGGAAGCGACGGCGTGGCCAACTGTCTGGAAGCTCGAGTGGACTCCATTGAACACGGCTTTTTCGTCACTGATGACCAACTCGCCGCTCTCCGGGATCGTGATCTTGCCTGGGTCCCTACGTTTGCTCCGGTCCAGTTTCAAGTCGACCATGCTGCGGTCTTAGGCTGGACGGATCAGATCCGAGAGAATCTGCAGCGTATCCTCGATCAACATGCCCGGAGCCTAGTGCGTGCGGTCGATTTGGGCGTACGCGTAATCGCTGGCAGCGACTCTGGATCGCATGGCGTTCCGCACGGTTGGGGGTTTTTGCGCGAACTCGAGTTGATGCAGACTGCAGGAATGCCTGCACTTCGTGTCCTCCATAGCGCCACGGGTGCGGCTTCCGCTCGATTAGGTTTTTCCGAGAACCTAGGCGTCCTCGAAAAAGGAGCTGCCGCGCGGTTTCTGATCGTGACCCCACGGGTGCTGGACGACGTCCGCGCGCTGCGAGATTCCAAGGTGGTCATGTTTGACGGTGAGGTGCTGACTGAAGGCGACGATCCTGCCGCGCCGGGGCTTTAACGACTGCTCGCATGCACCTGAGTCAGATAATTACCAGACGTGACGGCGCGCATTCGGAGATGCCGTTTTTAGCCTCCTTAGTTGCATCCGTTGAACTCGTTTTTTCAGGAGATTTATGGCGGTAACGGTCGCACTCAATTCACAGGTAGGAACCTTNNGACGCGGGCGAATCGCTGGGGTTGCAGGTGCCCTCGTCGTGTCGTCGGCAAGGTAAGTGTCGTGAGTGTCTAATGGAAGTGGTCGAGGGACAGGAGTGTCTTACTCCGCGCTCTGAGTCAGAGCGTCACTTGTCCGGGGCATTTCGACTTTCTTGCTGTGCCCGGTTGGCGACTGATTCGGGAGTGGTTCGAGCGCACACCCTCCGACGAGCGACGATGCAGGTGGAGGAAGGCGCCGTTCTTCTTCCTGACCATGTTCGTTTGGAGAAACCCGATCCCGCGGTCACCCGGGACGGAGATCGTGTCATGCTCGATGGTAGGGAAATTGCTCGCTCCACGGGACCCTTGTTGGGTTTGGCATTGGATATTGGGACGACGACAGTCGTTGCACGAGTCGTGGACCTCGAGAGTGGCCGTTCGGTGGCCACCGCTTCATTCGAAAATCCCCAACGCTTCGGTGGATCGGACGTGATGGCGCGGATCCAATACGACTCCGATCATACAGGCCGGTTGTTACAACGCACCCTCTTGGGTTACCTCTCGCGGGCGATTCGGCTTTTGCCAGTGGACGCGCGTTGCATCTACGAGGTGGTCCTCGCTGGAAACTCCACGATGCGGGACCTCTTTCTCGGGTTGGATGTGCGTGGTATTGGGCAGAAGCCGTACTGGTCGGAGACGGAACACGCTTTTCGTACTGGGAAGGCCTCCACCACCGCGGTGGTGCGTCGGGCTCGAGACTTTCAACTTCCCTGTCACCCCGAGGCTCGACTTTACGCTTTGCCGATCGTCGGAGGCCACGTGGGTGGGGATGCGGCTGCGTGTTTGCTCGCTCTGGCTCCGCATCGGCAGGACGCGTTGGTCGCGATCATGGACATCGGGACTAACACAGAATTATTCTTAGGGAATCGGCAGCGTTTGCTCTCCGCATCCTGTCCCGCAGGGCCCGCTTTTGAAGGGCGCGCGATCCGCTGTGGCATGCCCGGACTGGAAGGCGCGATTGCGCAGGTGCGACTAGCCGATGACCACACGCCGTCGATACGCGTGATCGGAGGGGGCAAACCGGAAGGAATTTGTGGCTCAGGGCTGATTGATCTTTTGGGTGAACTGCGAAGGACAGGTTTGCTGAACGAGTTCGGGCGCTTTGAGGACGGCTCGGCGGAGTTTATTGTCCATCCTGAGACCGGAATCTCTTTCCACGAAAGTGACGTGAATGAACTCGCCCAAGCGAAAGGGGCGAATGTGGCCGGGTTGCTCACCGTGGCGAAAGCCTATGGCGTGTCGCTCAATCAGATCGACCGGTTCTATCTCGCGGGTGGTTTTGGACGCCACCTCGACCTCGCAGCTGCCAAACGGATCGGATTGATTCCTGACTTGCCCGACGAGCGGATTGTTCAAGTGGGCAATGCTGCGATTGAAGGTGCCACCGTGGCTCTTTTGTCGATCTCACGCCGGCGAGAGCTCGAGGATGTGGTGCGCGGTATCGGCCATGTGGAGCTAGAAACCGATCCTGAGTTTTTCGATCACTTTGTGCAAGGGTGCCAATTCGTGCCCGTGGGGACGACGGAGGTGACGCCGTGAAAGTGCTCTGGAAAGAATCGCAGGTTCATCCCGAGGTGCCGGACGCGACCTATAAACGCTTTCTTCGGTATCCACCGGCTCGACCCTTGGAAGGGCCCTTGGCTGAGAATGCTGCTTGGGCACGGGAGTGGTATGCAAGTTACGGACGCCCGTGGAGTGCGGGAGTGCAGGTGGAAGGAATTTGGAGTGAGCGGCTCAAAGGACATATTCCTGAGGGTAAAGCGGTGGTATTGGTCGCAGCCAGCGCAGGCCCAGAAGCCGAAGCAGAGGCGGCGCGTCGCTGGGAGGCGGATGAACCTGATCGTTACTTCTTTTTGCACTGCTTCGGTGCTGCAGTGGTGGATGAACTGTTGGCGACCGCCCGACGGCGCTTGGGCGCCAAGGAGCATCGGTGTCCTGGCTATTTGGGTTGGGCAGTCGAAGAAAATATTTCCCTTCGTAACGTTCTCAATGACGTGGACGCGTTGGCGGGCCCGTTGGACGTGTTGACCACAGGAATGTTGCAGCCTAAACTGTCGCAGATCGCGGTTTGCGGCACCGCCTTGAATTTCTTGAAGTCATGAGCACTGTGCCACCGACTTCTCCTTCGCCGAACGCCTGGCCCTACGTTTTTCCTGAGCGGGCAGTGCGCCGTTGGGTTCGTGAGAACCTGAAACTGGAGCGGGGCAGTGATGGTGGCGTTAAGGCCATCTTTCGTTTTGATGGCAGCACGTGTGGGAATGTTGCGTTCGTACTTAATTATCAGGTGATTCTCGGGCCTGAGGAGGGGGGGTATCTGATTCAGGACTACTCGATTGAACCCGCGCTCTTTTCTGAAGGACACGAACGGATGTGCTGCTGGCAGGAGGATTCGAACNNCGGGCTGCCTCTGCACCGAGCCGAGTCGCTTGCACAAGTGGCAAGCGGCTTTAGAAACCCTGCATTGCGCGCTCGTCACGATGTGTGCACCTCCCTCTCTATGAAGATCGAACTCGCCCCTGAAAACCAAGCTGCTGTCGACATGCTGCGTCCGGAGAAGAACGACCGCTCCGGCATCGGTGTTCACTACGTTGACGCCTACCTGAAACCCCTGAAGGCGGGAATCGTCCTTCCTGATGGGACAAAGTTTTCGGCCAAACGTCGTGGACTCAAAGTGACCCTGACCCATGGGACGATTAAAGGTGAAGGACTGATGCGTCGTTTGCAGGTCAGTCCAGACCCGATCGTGATGCTTCGTGCTGCCTTGGATGAGGCCAGTGAGAAACTCGGTNNGCGGGCCCTAAAAGGACCGAGCTTAAACGTCGCTGATTCGGTTGTTCAGTCCACGATTTCGTAGACTTCTACTAATGCTACCCCGGACGTATCGCTTTTTCCTGAGACGAGAGCCGTGTAGGCTCCGGGAGGAAGGGTCGCAACCACGGCGGCGTCGCGGGACCCCCGCTTGAACGAGAATGCTCCTACGGAAGAGGCGGCGCGATCAACTTGAGCAGCGTCTGCCGAATTCCAGTTGTCGTTTTTCGCGACGGTTTTGAGAGCCCGTGACAAAAGGAGACTTGATCCGGTTGTTGAGCGCTCTGGCATGGGTCTCACTTCCCTCTCGCAGAACTTGTTTGAAACTAGAGAAATGCTTCCGACTTAGGGTCGGATTTTACCGAGTCTTCACGGTTATTCAGAGCGTCTCAGCTACTTTTGACGGTTGGTACTGGGAAAGACAGCGGCGTTCATGCGCGCGCGCCACGTGGCAACGTCAGACCACTCCTGTTTGCTGGCTCGCAGGGGATCGAATAGGCTAGGATCGAAGTCGACGTAGAGCTCGCGAAACTTTACGGGATCGAAGTCTGGATTGGGTTCGGTGGTTTGCGCGTCGATAGCTCGGCGCCAATGATCAAGGTCACCGCGGAGTTCACGAACACGTTCGGGAAATTTTGAGGCGACATTGTTCTTTTCGCCAATGTCGGTTGTCAGCTCGTAGAGCTCAGGCTGATCAGGAGCATCATAGTACTCCACGAGTTTCCAGTTGCCACGGCGAACGGCTCCGGCGGGGCGTCCTCCCTGATTGTTGTAATGAGGGTAGTGCCAGAAGAAGGATCGGTTTTGGTTGGCCGAGACGTCCTTTCCTGTGAGCAGGGGCGCGAAGGAATGACCCCCCTCGGGAACGCGACCGGGTATTCCGGACAGATCGAGCAGGGTGGCAATCCAGTCGGTATTGATCACCGGATCGTCAACGACTCGATTGCTGGGAATGTGCTGGGGCCAACGCACCACGAGAGGGTTACGCAAGCCACCTTCATACAGGTACCCTTTACCGGCTCTGTAGGGAGTATTGTGAGTCACGCGCGCGTGGGGACCCTCCGGAACGTGAAGACCGCCATTGTCGGAGGTAAAGATGACGAGAGTGTTATTTGCTAGCTGGAGTGAATCGAGTTTGGCTAAAAGCTGCCCGACCGCGCGATCCAACGTCTCGATGACGGCCGCATAAGTGGGTTCGAACGCGGAGGCGTGAGAGGCAATCTGATCCTCGGTGGCCTTGTAGGGGATGTGGGGATTGTTGTGACCAAGGTAGAGGAGAAACGGGCGCTCGCGGTTAGCCTCAATGAAGTCTTCGGCGGCTCGCGTGAGCGCAAACTCTCCCTTGCTTCCTTCCGAAGCAGAAGGCGTGGTGTTAACGGGCGCGTTTTTGACGATGGTAAACCCGTGTTCTTCGGGGCCGTATCCCGGACCGCCTACATGCCACTTGCCGATTGCGGCGGTGACATATCCCGCCTCGGTGAAGTAGCGAGAGAGCATCTTTTCTGACAGGGGAATCTCCTTTTTAATCGGAGGCTGCAGACGTTTCTGTGACGATGCATTCGCCCGACCGGGGAGATACGTGGTGAGATGCAGTTGGGCAGGTGTATTACCCGTGAGAAGTGCGGCTCGTGAGGGTGAGCATATCGGTTGAGCGCAGTAAGCGCTGGTAAAACGTACGCCTTCTCGCGCCAGTTGATCCAGATGAGGAGTGCGGTGGTCGGCCCGCCCATAGCTCCCGAGGTCGTTGATTCCGAGGTCATCGCACAGGATGATCACGATATTAGGTCGCGTCGTGGCAGCAACGAGGGTGGAAATCCAGGGCAGCCAGAAAAACGCCGCGAGGACTCGGAACAGTGTGAGCATGATAACGGGGAATTCGACGGGTAACGGGCGCCCGCGTAGGGATAATGCGAAGCGTCGAAGACGCAGGAGAATGAACACCTACGTCGTTTCACAAAGCAAGATGCGCTTCGTCGTCGAATCCGTTATCCGCTCAGGCGATTTTCCGTTTTGGCAGGTCGATCGCCCAGCACCGCCTTTTCGGGCAGGGGTGAGCTTACTCCAACTCTAGGCTGATAGATTCTAGCACGGGTAGCCCTCCGCCCGGATTAGAAAAACGAGCGCGAAATTGGAGCCACGGACCGTTGAGGGCAAGGGATGAGGAGGCTGGCTGTTTTCCTTCCATTTCGAAATAAGCAGAGTTGGACCCGGGCCCCTGCCAGGGAGCAGTGGCTAGTCCTTCCTGGGTTTTGGCGGATCGCACTTGAAACCGAATCTGGGTTCCTGCTGGTTCCTGCCCGCGGGCTTTCATCTGAAGAAGGCGAGTGGCACCTTGAAATTCTCGGGCAGGAGAAAGGTAGTCGTAGTCATCGCTCCGATCGAACGTGTTTCCTGCGTCCACCGCAGTAAGGAGATGTGGACCGTCCGCCGGAAGCTCCAAGCGACGTTCTTTGGAGAACCCAGATGGACCTCCCCAATAAAGAAAGGATCGATTGCGATGAGATCCGTCGCGATGATGATTCGCGAAAAGTAGGTCAGGCCATCCATCACCATTGTAGTCCGCCGCGAGCGCTCCGGAGGCGGAGTAGGTTTCCAGCATCGTGACCTGTTGAGGGTTAAATCCGTCCTTTCCTTGCCAATACACGTACGAGGGGAAATCGCGACGTGTTCCCCCGTGGTAGGCGGTGATGACCAGGTCGAGCCTGCCGTCGCGGTTCAAGTCGGCGACGACCGCATCTTCTGCGCCGAGCGCAGGGAGGGTGGTACGGTGTTCATTGCTATAACCATCCGCTGAGCCCCAGTAGAGAAATACATCCCCTTTGGGAGAGCCTCCAAATGCGCGGGTTTTGTTTTCGGGTGGCGGATTGATATCGAAAAGATTGGGTACAATCAAATCGAGAAAGCCGTCANNTGGGGAGCGGCCGGGAAGGTCCAGGCGCTTGTTCGCAGAGAAGCCGTCGGGTCCATTCCAAAAAATGGATACTTTCTGCTCATTGAATACGGGGTAGGCGACGTCGATCCAGCCGTCCCCATTAAAATCCGCAACGGTGTGGAACCGGATTCCACCGACAGGAATCAGCGTGCGGTGCGCGGACGAAAACCCCTGCGGGCCTCCATAGTAAATATGGGTGCCCGACGATCCTGGTCGCCACTCGCTCAGGAGAAGATCGAGGTAACCATCACGATTGAAGTCTGCCACTCGGGTGGAGAAAGAGTAGTTGGACGTGACGCGGGTGCTACGCTTGCTGTCGAAGCCGGNNGCCGGATGGATTTGCCCAGTAGAGAGAGACTCCACTGGTATCGGGGATCACCAAGTCAGCGAGGCCGTCCAAGTTGAGATCCGCTGCCGAATAGGCGTCGAGTCCGCGCGTTTCTAGGAGTACCCGTTGGCGTGCTGAGAAGATCTCGGGCTTCTTTTTATCGGAGTAATAGAGACTCGAAGGCGTGGCGGAAGCCAGCAGGCTATCGATGGTATTGATGAAGATCAGATCGTTTCTTTGGCGATTGCCGAGATCAGCCACGACGATAGCTCCCGCTCCTGAGGTCGGCAGCTCCAAACGGTTTTTAATGTTCACGCCATCGGTGCTTCCCCAATAGATGTAGGAAACGGTGTCGTAGCTTTTAGCGTCTTGGGCATTGGCAAAAATGAGGTCGCAGTGCCCGTCGTGGTTCAAGTCCACGGCTGCCACCGCGCGAGCGCTCTGCGTTNNAAGAGGCATCGCCGCCAGCGTTGGAGAAGACAACGTCGGGCCAACCATCGTTGTCCACGTCAGCAAGGGCGGCTCCACTTCCGGAAACCGTTGGTAAGCCCGTGCGGCGTTGCGTGGAGAATCCTTGAGGGGAGTTGAAATAGAGGTACGAGTTAAGGTGAGTCGTTTCGGTCAACGTGTAGATGCCACCTTCGCGCCCGGTGATGCGGGCTGAATTGACGAGCACGAGATCGGGTCGTCCATCGCGATCGAGGTCACCAATAGCGAGCGCCACGCTAGATTCGCCGGGGAGAAATTGACTTCTCTCGAGCGAATAGCCCGCAGGGGTTGACCAAAAAATACGGGCGCCGGCTTCGTCGCGCTCATTTCCCCCGCAGGCGAAGGCCAAGTCGGGTGTACCGTCAGCATTTAAGTCGGCGATCGCGACGTCGCGCCCATTGATGGTCGGCAACACCGCCCGGTCATCCGCACTGAATTTACCTTTTCGGTTCCAATAGAGGTAGGACTGCTGAATCTTGTCGATGGCGACGTGATAGGTGAGTCCACTGTTCGCGACAACGATCTCAGGAAAGCCGTCGTTGTTAAGGTCAGCGATGGCGACGCCTTGTGCACCTTGGGTGGGCAAGGTAGAGCGCCTTTCAGGCGAAAAGCCTTGGGCTGATCCCCAGTAGATGTAGGCATTGAGTTCGTTTTTCGTGCCGTCGAAGTCGTTGACCACGACCAAATCCGGCCAGCCATCTCGATCAAGGTCGGCTACCGCTGCATCTTTTCCGCCTTCGGTGGGGAGCCGTGTAGGCGCTTTGGGATCGTACCCCGGTTTATCCCAATAAATGGAGAGATCGACGACAGAGCTGTCTGAGCCGTTGCTGGGAAGGAAAATATCGGGAAGTCCATCGCGATTGAAATCGAAGGCGTTGATCAGACGGACCGTGCCGTCCGCCGCCGCATAGAGGTTGACGCCGCTGTCGGCAAAGTAGCCTTCGGAAAACTGCCGGAAGCTATCGGTGGTCCAAACCTGTTTTTTAGCTGCAGGTGCACCGACAAGGGTACTGATCGCGGTAAGCGGTACCAAGAAGTGAAAAAGCCAGTTGATCGTGTTGAGCTTGAGAATGCGGTGCATGAAAAATCCTTTCTTTGAAGCGAAGGTGGCGGCGGTACCTGAGGATTTGTTTATTCCGACCGAACACGAGTGATGGGCACTGGAAAAACGGCTTGCCCAATTCAAGGGAGTGAGGCGCTTGACCCCTCAATCGCGACTCCGTCTCGTTTTTATTTGGAGGGCGGTAGGTGAGATCACCCACGAGCTGCTCGCTGTGTTTTGCCCCTCGAACTCCGCGCTTCGCTCTAGGTCGATTGATGCAAGTGGTTAGTTCAATGAGGGTCACGGGCTTTTCGCGAGAGGCTGGAGAATTAGCAAGTAGTGCACATCTGTGGGGAGGATGGGTCGGCTGTATGATTCCAGCTTGTACATCTTGCGGTTGAATCGCTTACTGTCGTGCGAACGTTCCCACGGAACAAGGTCTGTCTCATGCCCCTAGATCGAGTTAACCCACCTGATTTCTTCGCTGCTCGGAACGCGTGCGTTTGTAATGGAAACGTCCGTACATCAGTAAAGGGCAGCCAACCACAAACAGAACATTCGGTCGCTACCTTCTCGATGTTGGGTGCGAACGATCGTTGGTCTGGAGATTCCTGTGGGTTGAACGCGCGAGTCGTAGGGCGGATCAATGACTACCGGATATATCCCTCCCGTTTACGAATCGATGGGAGGACTCAGGTCAAACCGTTCCAATTGTGTCTACGCTAGTGCCGACTGCCTACAGGAAAGCCACTCGATGGTGGGGTATCTGGGTCCTGTTCACTCTCTTCGGAGTGGTAGGACTATACCTCACAGTGTTTACGCTGATGGGCTCGGGGTTGGATCGGCAATTGGGGTTTTGGCTGATCGCGCTTGCTTTCATTCCGCTGATTGTGGCGGTGAGTCTTGGTCTTTCGGTGATCTCTCGTCTGGATCGTAAGCGGGTTCGGTCTGTCGTGAGGCGGTTGTCTTCATTGGGATTTGAAGTCAATGAGCACCCGAGTGAAACGGCCAAAAACGATTTTAGTGTGACGATGGCCCCTCTCTTTCTGCCGCTTGATCTCTGCTCGGGGCCTGACGGCATCCAATGGTATGCCGTGGAGCGGGCAGGGAAGNNCACGGTCATCGTCTGGCCGGCAGATCACGCAGAGATAAAGGACAAGGTGCTGGCACGAGGGGGGTGGTTCTCGATGGCACAGTACCCAGCGTACCAGAGGCGTGCTCTGAGAAAAAAAGAGTTGGTCCGTCCCGAGTTCGCGGATCTTGAACCTCGGTGGTCGCTCTTCCATGACCCAACAGCGGCGATGCGTTTTTTGACTCCTGAGGTCCGTCTTGCGCTGCAATCCTCTCCCCGAAACGAGTGTTGGTGCATGGGGGCAGGGTGGATGTGCCTTTCCTTTAAAGGAACTCTAGATGCCGCCAATATTGATTTTTTCCTGCTTCATGCGCGCCGGATATTGGCTGGTTGTGCAGCGTCGTAGTTTTCTGGTAGTGACGAGTGCGACGGAGACAGCGCGGGGAAATCAACGGCTTACGTTGGAGGATCTTAGTAGCTTGCGCGAATTTCAGACCAACGTTAGCGCTTGGCTAAGGACAGCCTTGATCTTGGGTGCGGTGAGGGGTTTGTGCATCACGGCGGAAATACCTGTCTCCAGAAAAGCCGCCTCCTCCGTCGCACTCACGAAACCACTCATAAGTACGACGGGCGTGCGAGGACTGACTTTCAGAAACTCCATGCTAAGCTGATGGCCGGTCATGCCAGGCATGCTGAAGTCGGTCAGCAGCAGGTCGAACGACGAGGACTGATTTTTCGTTTCCTGCAAGGCAGCGGGACCGCTATCAGTAGCCACGACATCATACCCTTCTCGAACCAGCACCGTTTCCACGAAGGCGCGCACGCCGGCATCGTCTTCAGCGATCAAGATTCTTCCCTTGGAGATCTCGTGCTGGCGCGATACTGGTGCGGCGGGTTGTGGTGCTTCCTGAAGAGGCTTCTCGACCACAGGAAGGTTTAACTGAAACGTGGTCCCTTTCCCTAAGGTACTCGTCACTGCGACGGAGCCACCGTGGTTTTCGGCCACTTGTTTTACTACCGTCAGCCCGAGGCCGAACCCCTGGCCATGGCGTTTGGTCGTATAAAATGGTTCGAACAAGCGAGAAATGGCTTCCGCGTCGATGCCTCGACCTGTATCTGAAATTCGGATTCCGACGAAGCGTCGACCATCTGCTGACGTTTCTAGCAGTGTGCTGAGGTGAATCTTGCCTCGATGATTCATGGCGTCTGAGGCGTTGCGGGCGAGGTTTACTAAGGCTTGTTGCACCTGGACAGTGTCTGCGCTCACGTAGGTGTGGGCCAACGTATGCGTGCAGGTGATGGAGACATCGTTGCAAACGAAACTGCGGATCAGCGGCATGCATTCGCGTAGAAGCGCCTCCAAGTCGATCGGGACGAGCCGTGCCGGCCGGTTATGGCTGAAGGCAAGGAGTTGGGCCACGACTGCTGAGGCGTGCTGCGCCGCGATCTTCGCCTCTTCTAGGCGTGCGCGCACGGTCTCAGTCGGTTCTTCCATCAAGCAGAGATCGAGAGAGCCGAAAACGGAGGTCAGGCAGTTGTTGAAGTCATGGGCAATCCCACCAGCAAATCGGCCAATCGCCTCGAGCTTCTGTGATTCAACGAGTTGGTCGTGCAACCGGCGGCTTTCTTTTTCGGCATCGTGGAATGCGTCCAACATGGTATTGGCGTGGAGAGCGAGTCGCGCGATTTCGTCACTACCGTCGACCTCGAGTCGGCTTGATGAACCGGTTTCGGAAACGCGGGCAAACTCATGACAGACGCGTTCAATCCGACCCAAAACCAAACGATGAAGGAGAAAGGTGATGATCACTCCGATAACAACCCCAGTGACGGAGATATGAGGGAGAGTCCAGTAGCGGGCGCTTCTGGCTTCGTTAAAAAGCGTGCGTGGGCAGTTGATTTCCAAGTATCCAACGGGCTCACCATTGAGTCCGCGGAGAGGAATCGTGACGGCCAGGGTCGCCTGATCCACGGTGCGGACGGTAACGGCATCATTTCCTTGGGCGGGATCATCGTCGTACGGACGTACGGTTACTTTGCGCATCAAAACCTCCCCCAGAGTCTTGACCACACGCTGCNNGAAAACAGTGCTCCTTGAGGTCGTTGCGCGCTGCCATTCGGAAGCACCGGCGAACAGACGAAAAGCAGGAGGCGGCCTTCAAGATTGATGATGCCGCTTACTCGTCGTGCACCTTTAGGATGGTCGAGCACTCTCCGAGCAGCAGCATCCATGAGTTTAAACTCGTCGGGTTGTAGCGGCCTGACTTCGCCCCTCTCGAAGCGGGCTCCTTGGAAAGGAGTCCCGTCTGCGCTGAAGANNGAGACTGATGTCAGTCCAGTTTTGCTCGGCGTAGCTAGGGAGATTACCGCGCAGAAACTCCAACGTGTCGACCCACTCAGAGTAGTCGCGATTTGTCTGCATGAGTTCGTCCAGCTCTTTTTCCAGGAGAAGGGCGCCGCGTCGGCCTTCTTCCAACGCCTTTGCGTGTTCCAAACTGTTGATCCGTCGAAGGTAAAGACTGTCGCTAATCCAGATGAACAGTCCGAGCAGGACGAGAATCGAACCTACTACCGCGATCCATACCTTTCGGTGGAGCGACAACCCTGCGAGCCATTGATGCACACGCGCAAATCGTCACGTGGGCGGCAGACTGAAACTACTTGGCGGCGGGGGTGCGCGTCCAAGCGGATTCCAAGAACTCGGAACAATCATTTGTAGTTCTGGCGTGATCTATAAACTATTGATGGTAAATAGATAGCTTCTGTGGGATCGGGATCTGTGCCCTGGGCCTTTTACGCTCGGTAAGGTTCTGGGCAGTACTGCTCATCTTTTCTCCTTTGAGAGTGCTTCCGCAAATACACTCGACGCGACCGGACGCGCGGCCTAGCAACTCGGCTTCGCGAATGCCCCCGCACGACTCAGCGCACTACAGCTGGTTTCTCGAGCAGCTCTATCCGCATGATGGAATGCTGCGGGCGTGGCTTCGGGCGCATTATCCAGCGACGGTGGACCTCGATGATATCGTCCAAGAAGCCTATTTGAGAGTACTGCGCGCGCATGATCGAGGTGACCGGATCGACTCTCCGAAAGCATTTCTATTCGCCACTGCGCGAAACCTGGCACTGATGCAGTGGCGCCATCGACAGGTGGAAAAGAACGACGTCTTAACGGAAACAGTGAGTTCAGGCATCTTGGATGAGACGTGCGATGTTCCGCACGCCGTTGCGCGGGCTCAGGAACTTGAGATTCTCACGCAAGCCATCCAATGTTTGCCCACTCGTTGCCGCCAAATCATTACCTTGCGAAAAATCTACGGACTTTCGCAAAAGGAAGTGGCTGCGCGGCTAGGCATTTCCGAGCACACCGTCGAGGCTCAGGGCACCATTGGCCTGCGCAAACTGGCGGAGTATTTCGAGCGATTGGAACGAGAGCGTCCCTCCCATGAATAAGTACACGGGAGAAAATTCGACAC
Source organism: Opitutaceae bacterium UBA6669 (assembly GCA_002455175.1). Classification (GTDB taxonomy): domain Bacteria; phylum Verrucomicrobiota; class Verrucomicrobiia; order Opitutales; family Opitutaceae; genus UBA6669. The sequence goes on along the minus strand of DKKJ01000422.1, from coordinate 26,423 downwards.
CTGATGAGTCGCAGGCGGCCCAAGAAGCGTCCGCGTGGCTCCTTAAAACCGATCGTGGTCTTTCGGCGGCGGAGCAGGATGAGTTTGCGGACTGGATTTCCGCCAGCCCGCTTCATCGTGAGCAGTTTTCCCGATTCCGGCGTCATTGGGGGCGTTTGGATACGCTCTCGCGTTGGCTTCCTGAGCACAGCGAGCATCCCAACCCCGATTTGCTCGCCCCTCCTCTGAAGGATCGGTTTCGCCACCGGTTGCCTTGGGCTTTGGCGCTGGCGGCGAGTGTGGCGTTGGTGGTCGCTGGTTACTGGTCGCTCGAAACGTCGCGCGAAGACGATGGTCGGGGCGATGATGCCTTGGTTTTTCACATTGAAAGTAACCTGCGCACGCTTCCTGACCAAACCGTGGTGGAGCTTAACCGGGGGGCAGAGATTTTGGTGGATTACAGTGAAAGCGTTCGTCGGGTGGTGTTGATTCGCGGCGAAGCCCATTTCACGGTAACTAAAGATCCGTCACAGCCCTTTGTGGTCAATGCGATGGGGCTCGATGTTCGCGCTGTTGGAACCGCCTTTAATGTACGGGTGGATACTGCTGCGGTAGAGGTGTTGGTCACCGAAGGTAAGGTGGAACTCGCGCCAGCGGAGCGTTCGTCGGAAATGTTGTCCGAAGCTTCCGTTCCGACTGTTTCCTCAAGCCACATAGAGGAGAATCGCCCGGCTGCCCTTATCCCTATTCTCGAGGCGCGTCAGCGGGCCGTGGTGTCACTCAAGACCGAAGCCCTGCCTCCACAGGTCGCGATCCTTACGCCGGGTGAGATTGAGAGAGTACTATCCTGGCAACATCGCCTTTTAGATTTTGAGGCAGCTCCGCTTAATGAGATCGTGGCAGAGTTCAATCGACGCAACACCACCCAATTGGTCATCCTTGATGCCAACCTCGCCTCACTTCGCGTCAGTGCAAAACTTCGTTCCGATAATATCGACGGTTTCTTGCACCTTTTGCGCGCGGGATTCGATGTTCAGACTGAGTCGCGGGAAAAAGGCGAAATTCTGCTGCGTCTTAAACGCTAAAGCCCGGCGAATTAGGCGGGCTTGTGTCGGGATAGGGTAGCTCGTTCTTGCTCTCTCCTCGAGGGCGAAACTCGTTCATCGTGAGGAATTCTGGATTTCCTTACGCACGTTGCACGCTCTCACCAAAAGAAACGGCTTTCGAAAACTGATGTTTTTTTGGATTTCTTTTAACGGAAAGGGAAGGGTTCCGCATCTGAGTGGGGGACACGATTCCCCATGTCACTTCAATCCTACCCCGTTTCCCATGGTCGTCCCCGGTGCTTCGCGCCCTGCTCCCGGCCGCCGAACCAGANNGGTGTTCTCTTGTATTCTTTCCCTCAGTACACTCCTGGCCACCGTGGATCATTCTCCGCGCCAGTTCGAACTGCCCGCGGGCGACGCCTCCGTGACGCTCAAGCAATTCGCCGCGCAAGCCGAGCGGGAGATCATGTTTTCAGCGGATGTCGTCTCGGCTATCAAGACCCGCCCGCTTCGTGGCACGTATCGGCCACGCGAAGCCCTTGATCGGCTGCTGAACCGCACCGGGCTCACCTTTATCGAGGAACCGGTGACGGGAGCACTCATGATTACGCGCAAGGTGTCCCCACGGGCACCTCAGCCTTCGGCGCACCCTCATCCCAACGATCCCACACTCACTTCTTCTTTAGATCCCCCTTCTATGTCGACCCCTCCGAAAAAACGACTTTCCCTGGTTCGCAGCTTGCTCGCGCTCGCCCTAGGTAGTGCTCATGCCTCCTCTGCACAAACCCCCTCTTCGGCCGCCGCTACGGCGAACGCTTCGGTTCGAGGGCGGGTGCAAAACGTGGCCACGGGGCAGTACCTTAACAATGCCAGGGTGGTGGTCCGCGGAACCGATCGCGTGGTTTTCACGGATGAAACGGGGACGTTTCGCCTCACGGGTGTACCGGCTGGCTCGGTCGTCCTCGAGGTGAGCTACACCGGGTTGGACGTTCAGGAAGTGCGGATGGACCTTGCTCCGGGCCAAACGGTGGAACGCAACGTGGATCTTACCAATGTGGCCAAGTATGGGCAGGCAGGCGTCGTTCAGCTTGACGCCTTTACGGTGGCATCGGTTCGAGAGACCGATGCGGATGCTATCGCGATCAACGAACAGCGGTATGCGCCCAACATCAAAAATGTGGTCTCGGCAGATTCCCTCGGCGATGTGATGGATGGCAATATCGGCGAGTTCATGAAGTTTTTGCCCGGAGTGATTCCCGAGTATGACTATGAAGATGGAACCACCGTATCTGCTATTTCGATTCGCGGTTTTTCCCCGAACATGGTCGATATCTCGACGGACGGTGCACAAATAGCGAATACCTCCAACGCGATGGGCGATTCACGGGCCTTTGCATTCAATCAAGCTTCGATCAATAATATCTCCCGCATCGAAGTGACCAAGGTGCCAACGCCGTCTAATTCGGCCAGTTCACTTTCCGGCTCGGTCAATATGATTAGCAAAAGCGCGTTCGAGCGGAAGAGCATGCAGTTGCGCTATAACCTGAATCTCGCAGCAAACAGCGAGAATTTCTCGTTTNNAGAAAATTTTCAAGATTCTGCCAGGGGGGAATTTTGATCTCACGCTCCCGATCAGTCCTAAGTTTGGAATTGTGCTGACGGGGTCTTCCTCTGATCGGTACGCAAAGCTTCACTACTCCTATAACACATACAATGCGGTCGCCGCGGGAACGGGCGCCACTCCGGAAAAGCCTTTTCTACAAAGCTATCGTCTCCTGGATTCTCCGCGTGTCCTGACCCGGCAATCTGGGGGTATCAAGGCGGACTGGAAAGTGACGAAAAACTCGGTGCTTTCCTTCGGATATCAAGCGAGCCACTTCGAATCGAAGCGCATTGCGACCGAGTTCAATATCAACGTTGGGACCAACCCGACGCCCAATCCGGCGACAGCAATACCTCTGACGTTCGGGCCCGATTTTGTGAGCGGCGCTACTGGACGAGGATCGATGACCACTGGAGGTGCGGCTTCCGTGCACGGGGTGACTGATACTATGGCAGGAAATCTTCGGTACCGGTTTGATAACGGTGTTTGGCGCGTGCAGGTCGGGGTCGATCAATCGCGGGCAGTCGGTGGGTATCGCGATACCGCCAAAGGTCACTTCCGGCAAATGGGTATCTCGCTCCGCGGGGCTTCCCGTGTCGTTTTCCGAGATATCATGGAAGTGCGTCCGGGGACGATCGAAGTCTATGACGTCAACAATCAGCTGATCGACTACACTAATCCTGCCAATTATCAGCTGACGACGGCAAACTCTACCCCTCGCCGCACGGATGATCGGTTTGAATCGGGCTTCGCTGATGTGCGGCGGACGTTGGATTTCTTACCTTTTCCAGCGTCGGTTCAGGTGGGTGCCCTGGAACGAAATCACACGCGGGATATCCGTCGTCGCAATGAGAACTGGACGTATAACGGGATTAATGGCGACCGCTCTCCGGTGCCATTTTTGTCTCAAGTGCACACCAACGAATATCATTACTACGGGTTCCGTGGCTTTCCCTTGATCTCGCCCAAATTGGCTTGGGAAGCGTTTCAGGCCAATCCAGCGCTTTTCTCCAAAACGGCCGCACAGGCGGTAACAGAAGAGACGTTTCGCCGCGTCAACTCAGAGTATTTTGATGAGACGGTTACTGCGTACTACGCTCAAATCGAATTTAGTCTCCTGAAATCACGTTTGAAAGGGCTGACCGGGGTCCGGTATGAAAAAACTGTGACTGAAGGGCAGGGACCGTTGATCGACAACGCGGCGATCTGGCAGCGGAATCCGGATGGCTCGTTTGTCTCGGATCCCGTGACGAATCTCCGCCTCCGGAAGCCCGAAGCAGGCGCGGCAAACTCCATGGAGCAGTTAAATCTCACGCATGTTGAGCGGGGATATCGTGCGAACCGCTCCTACGATGGCCTGTATCCAAGTCTCCACCTCAACTATGACCTGACGGAAAATCTGGTTCTTCGTGGTGCCTATGCAAAAACCTATGGGCGTCCGAATCTAACGGATGTCATTCCTACGGCGACTGTCGACGAGGCGGATTTGGATGATGATGAAATCGGCGATCCTTCCATTGTGCAGGGAAACATCACTCTACGTAATACTGGCCTCAAGCCGTGGAGCGCTGACAACTACGATCTCTCACTGGAGTACTATACCAAACAGGGTGGGATTTTTAGCGCGGGTGTCTTTCTCAAAGAAATCACCGATTTCTTTGGAACGGATGTTCGCATCGCGACGCTGGCTGACACGGAGCAACTTGGAATTGATCCTCGTTACGTCGGCTGGCGTATCTCCACAAAATTCAATTCAGGCGATGCGCGGGTTACTGGCGCAGAATTCAACATCCGCCAATCTTTACGTGAGTTGGGCGAATGGGGACGTCATTTCAACGTCTTCATCAATGGAACGAAGCTCGAACTCCAAGGAGATCGTGATGCCGATTTTTCGGCCTTTACGCCTGAGAGTTTAAACTGGGGATTCAGTTACAACCGGAAGCCGATCATGTTCATGGCGAAATGGAACTATCGTGGTAAACGGCGACTCGCTGCATTCCCCAACTTAGGCCCTGACGCCTATGCTTATGATGACCGTCGTTTAACGTTAGATCTCAATGCGGAAATCCAAATTCGCAAAGCAATCTTCTTCTATGTCGCGGCGCAGAATGTATTTAATGTTCCCAGCCTGGAGATGCGCTACGGTTCGTCGACCCCCGATTACGCCAAAGATCACCGGTGGGGATATAACGGTGTAGGCATCACTATGGGTATTAAAGGTACCTTCTAAACTTGTCGGTGGCGTACGCCTCTTTCGTCCTTTGCTCATTTGTCATCTCTCAACTTTATGAAACATACTCCTGACTCTGCTCGACGCCGTTTTCTGCAGACTGCTGTGGCTGGTGCGATCATTGGCCCCTACAGTCTTACTTTGGGCCAATCGACCTCAGCTGGGAGTTTGCCCAAAGGATTTCCGGATTTCGCGCGTGGAGAAGTGGTTCGAACCTCGGGGGAAGTGCTGGAAGGGCGCGTCTTGGAAGCCCAGCGCAACATCCCGATCGCGGGCCGGAGTCAGGTGCTCATCTGCGGCGGTGGCCCTGCAGGGATTGGAGCTGCGTTGGCTGCTGCGCGAGCGGGTGCCCAGACTCAGTTGATCGAGCTGGCTGGGTGCCTCGGTGGAGTTTGGACCGCGGGGATGCTCACCAAGATCATCGACGGTGGACGTAAGACCGGGATCATGGGNNCGATCCCGAGTTGATGAAGCTCGTCCTCGAGGAGATGTGCGTGAAGGCCGGAGTAAAGATTCAGCTTCACACGCAGTTAGTTGGGACAGTCGTCGACAAACAGAAACGCGTCGTCGCCGTGATTACCGAATCGAAGTCGGGCCGACAGGCTTGGCTGGCGGATCGTTTCATCGATTGTTCGGGTGATGCCGATCTCGCAGCGCAGGCGGGTTGCCAGTTTGACGTGGGTATCAACTCGCAGTGCGAGTGCCAGCCGATGTCGCTGATGGCGCTTCTTGCAGGTCCCGATCCGGCTGCGATTTCTGATTATGTGAGGGAAATCGCGGGTGAAAAAGCGAAGAGCAATCTTTTCAAGTTGATGAAGAGCGCTGGGATCAACCCCTCCTACAGTGCTCCCACGCTCCGGGTTCTTCACGGAAATATCTACTCTCTGATGAGTAATCATGAGTACGGTGTTCCTGCTTACGACGCAGGAAAAGTCACGGAAGCCACGATCCGAGCTCGCGCCGAAATTCACCAGATCACTTCGGATTTGCGCAAACTGGGCGGACCTTGGAGCGATCTCTCGGTGGTCGCTACCGCTGAACAGATCGGTGTGCGCGAAGGACGGCGGGTAAAGGGGCGCGCAAGCGTGAGTGCAGACGATATCGTCGCAGGAACCAAACACGCCGATGCGGTGTGCCGGGTAAATTTTGGATTCGATGTCCATAATGTACGACCCGGAGAGATGTTTTCAGGTCAGGATGAAATCGAGGCCGAAGTCGCTCGCTATCGGAAATTGGGTGCCAAGGCGTATGATATCCCGGTAGGAGCGCTCATCGCAGCTGATGTGGACAATTTAATGATGGCGGGCCGGTGCATCAGCGGTGACTTCATTGCGCACTCCAGTTATCGCGTGACGGGCAACTCCGTTCCGATGGGAGAGGCCGCTGCGCAGGTTTCCGTGGCTTCGTTGAAAGCGGGCAAAATGCCTCACGAGATTTCCTGGCCGGTATCACAACAGTCCTGAGGAAGCGTCTTACATGAATTGCTTTCGGTCTTTTCTTTCTCAGGTCGTCTTCGCGGTCGCCGCCTCGGTAGTGACCACCTCTTCACGGGCAGAATCCATCTCGTATGATGTGATCGTATATGGTGCGACCCCGGGTGGAATCGCCGCGACACTGTCTGCAGCGAAGAGTGGACGTACGGTTCTGCTGGTAGAGCCTTCCATTCGTATCGGCGGATTGACGACGAACGGTCTGTCGCACCCTGATTTCAAGAGCTTCGAAGCCATCACGGGCACCTACTTAGAGTTAGTCAGGCGCACGACTGCGTATTACTCCAAAACCTACGGAGCAGATTCGCAGCAAGTAAAGGACACGTTTCGCGGCACTCATGCAGAACCCAAGGTAAACCTCCTTCTTTATCAGCAGATGCTCGCCGAGTATCCGCAGATTACGGTTAAGACTCAATGGACGCTCGTAGATGTAAAAACACGTGGACCACAGGGCGATCGATGGGTGCGGGCGGCGCACTTTCGTGATTCTGCGGGTAAGGATCACATTCATGCGGCCAAGGTCTTTATCGATGGTTCCTATGAAGGTGACTTGATCGCATCGGCCCAAATTGCGTACCGCGTAGGCGTGGAAAGCCGAGACGACTATGGAGAAGCTGCAGCTCCCGAGGATGGGGATGGACAACTTCAAGGGTACAACTTCCGCTTAGTGATGACGCAGGTCCCTGAGAATCGAGTGTTGCCCACGATGCCTAAAGGCTACCGTCGAGAAGACTTTCTCCCGGTGCTCGATTTGGTTACTGCGGGAAAGATCAAGCGGGTCTTTGGTGGCTACAGGGATCGCGACAATATTGTCAAAGCGCAGATCCCCGTTCTCCCGAATGGGAAACGGGACATCAACGATGTCTCGAGCGGCTTTGTTCGTCTCTCACTGCCAGGAGACCAACTAGGCTGGCCGGAAGGCGATGCCTCCGTTCGACAGAAAATCTATGACGAGCACGTGCTTTGGAATGTTGGGCTCATTTACTTCTTTCAGAATGACCCTGATGTGCCCGCAGCTCTGAAAGAGGAAGCGCGGACCTGGGGATTCTGCCGAGATGAGTTTGTTGAGAGCGGACATATCCCGCCACAACTTTACGTGCGTGAGGCTCGTCGCATGCTGGGACAACGAATCTTCACTCAGAACGACACGCGTCATGCCGAGGGAGACGCTCGAGCAATTTTACATCTGGATGCGATTGCGGTGGGCGACTACGGGCATAGCAGTCATGGAACCCGACACGAGGGATCGCGTTTCGGAGGCAAGCGTTATGGCGAAGGTTTGGGTGTGCGCTACGCTCCCTACCAAATTCCCTACGGTACTTTGGTCCCTAAAGATGTTCGCAATGTTCTCGCGCCGGTCCCGGCAAGCTCGTCTCACGTCGGTTTTTGTGCCTTACGCTTGGAGCCAATCTGGTCGTCATTAGGCCAGGCGGCGGGCTACGCCGCTCATTTGGCGATCAGCCAGGGTATCACTCCGGATGTTCGCAAGGTATCCGCCGGACAAATTCAACCACTCCTCCATGCAGACCGCTCAGCAACAATTTATGTGAGTGACGTTCCCCCGGAGTCACCGGATTTCGCAGCAGTGCAATGGTGGGGCACATTGGGCGGCCTGCATGGGTTGTCTCCAGCGCCGCAGGGCCGACTCTTGGGCGAGNNATTAGGGCAGCACTCCGAGGCGTGGCTGAATCACACGGCCGATCTTTCAACCGTGCTTGGGCCTGATTTAGAAAAGCGCTGGAGAACACGGGCTCTCGAAATAGGTCTGAACCTGGCAAAACTTCCTTCTGCCGACGGAAGCACCACACGAGGAGAGTGGATCCGAGCCGCCTATGAGGTGCGCTAAGCGTGCTCCTG
>DKKJ01000422.1:0-18186 GCA_002455175.1 Opitutaceae bacterium UBA6669 | reverse complement strand
GAGAATTCCGAAGACGTGGAGGCGCAGCGCGTTCTAGAAGGTGCAAATGACCGCCACCCTACACACTTGAATGGTAATCGATGGGATTTGCGCTTTCAGCTTCGGGCGGAAACGCTGTTTTTCTTGCCGCAGGTGAGGTTGTCAGGGAGAAGCCTCTGCTCGATGAGAGGCTACAAAACCACTATCCAGGGAGTAATATGAAGCCAGGATCGCATCAAGTGATCATGGTTTGGGTAGTGTCGCTCTCATGACGCCTCCGAACTCAGCCCTTTCAAGGGATCCTCGGAGCACAGCTACGCTTGATGAGATTCTCACCACGGATCGCTTGCGCGAGCGGCCTTCACGGCAGCCTGATCACGCCTCTGAGAACGAGGCCTTGATGCTGCTTACCCGGCAAATGACAGAGTCACCGGAAACGCTGCTCCAGACTCTGGTAGATACGGCATGCCGCCTTTGTCAGGCAGGCTCCGCTGGAATCAGTTTACAAGAAGAAGGAGAGCCTGAAGCGGTGTTCCGCTGGCGAGTGACCACCGGAGAATTGGGGCCATTTAAAGGCGGCACCATGCCGCGCAGCTTTAGTCCTTGCGGTGCGGTGCTTGATTGCGAGCGGATGCTAGTAATGGATGAACCGATACGGCACTATCCCTACATCGAAAAGCTGGGGATACCGATTCGGCAGGTATTATTGGCGCCGTTTCCTCGCTCCGGGCGCTTGGTGGGCACAGTTTGGGTGGTCAACCACGGCAGTCGTCAGTTTGATGCCGAGGACGCTCGGTTGATCGACAATCTAGCTAGGTTTGCTTCAGCTGCGGTCACGTTATTGGAGGATAAACAGCAGTCGCAGGCCTTGGCCAAGGAGCTGGAGCAGCGGGTTATCGAGCGCACGACGACCCTGGCGGAAAGATTAGAGGAGCTGGAGACGTTTTCCTACAGCATGTCACACGATCTGCGAGCTCCCTTGCGCGCGATGCAAGGATTTGCACACATCCTCTCCGAGGAGTTCGACCAGCTTACAGAGGCGAAAATCCGAGACTACTGTGGGAGAATCGCCGCTGGTGCGGAACGTCTGGACCGTCTCGTGCAAGATGTACTCACCCTTAGCCGAATTGGCCGAAAGGAGATGCCGTTGGAACAAATTGATCTGAACGAGTTCTTTCAACAGTTCCGAGTAGAGATGCCTTTATTCGAAGGAGGAAAAGGCGAGTGCTGGGTGAGTCCAGAATTGCCTCGGGTTATGGCCAACGGAGCTGCGCTCACCCAGAGTTTTGGCAACCTCCTGAGCAATTGCCTGAAATTCGCGTCCCCAGAGCGAGCGCTCAAAGTCCGCGTTTGGTCCGAGCGTGATTCCAAGCGAGCGAGAATTTTCGTGGAAGATAATGGGATTGGGATCTCTGAGGAGGAGCACGAAAAAATTTTTGGCGTCTTTTACCAAATCAAACCTGACCAACGAGGAACGGGCATCGGCCTGGCGATTGCTCGCAAGGTCGTAGAACGTATGCAAGGACGACTGACGGTGAAGTCGCACGTGGGAACCGGTACCACCTTTTGTTTGGAGCTTCTTGCTGGGGACTGAAAGGTCGACGATGTCGCTTCCGGTGCTGCTGAGTGCGGATGATGATGAAAACGATACATTTTTCATTCAGCGTGCGTCTGCCCGCTTCACGGACATCTTTGCTCTTAGGCAAGTCGCAGATGGACGAGCGGCTATCGACTATCTAGCAGGGATGCGTGATTTCGCAGACCGCGCCCGTTTTCCGGTGCCCGCGCTCCTGCTCCTTGACTTGAAAATGCCGCGCGCCACGGGAATCGAAGTGGTACGTTGGGTACGTGAGCAAGACGCGTTTCGTTATTTACCGGTGGTGATGTTGACGTCGTCGTCGCGCGGTGAGGATGTGGAGCTCGCGCGACAGGCGGGAGCGGATGTCTATTTGNNAGCCTCCGCGACCGCAGGAGTTAGCTCAGCGGTTAGAAGCGCTTCTCCCAGCCCTTCAGGGGGATCGGCGTTGCCTTTCCTTTGTAGCCAATAATCTTCTCATAGACAGCCGTTAGCGTCAGAAACGCTGCTTCGGTTTTTGAGTGGCAAGAGAGAGATTGAAGTCTCGGTAGAAAGACATCGCGTCGGGAAGGCAGCTGGCATTTGCATCCCTCCATGGCGAATATGAATCAGGGGGCCTCAGAAACGGTGGTGTCGTCTGCGGGAGGTTGGCGACTCGATCACTCTTATCGCGAGTTGCCGCTCGAGTTTTTTTCGGATGTTGAGCCGACGCCAGTGGCGGAACCGCGGCGGGTGCTTTTCAATCACGCGCTCGCGGAGTCACTAGGTCTATTGCCGGGCCATGATGAACTTGAGGCCGCGGTAATGGTTGGGAATCGGCTGCCGCCGGGTGCGCGACCGCTGGCCCAAGCGTACGCGGGACATCAATACGGANNCTCGGAGAGCAAATCACTCCGAAGGGAGATCGATTTGACCTGCAGCTCAAAGGGGCTGGACCCACGCCGTATTCACGAAGAGGTGATGGGCGTGCGGCGTTGGGTCCGATGTTGCGTGAATATGTCATCAGTGAGGCTATGGCTGCGTTAACCATCCCCACTACCCGCAGCTTGGCAGTGACCGCAACGGGTGAAACGGTGTGGCGGACTCAGGGCCAGCTCGGAGCCGTTCTTCTACGGGTGGCGTCCAGTCATCTTCGAGTGGGAACGTTTCAGTGGGCGGCGCTGCAGCGAAACGAGGCACACCTCGCTCAACTCGTCGACTATGCTCTTCGTCGACATTTCCCGGACCGTCTTTCATCGCCGTCACCTGCGTTAGTATTGCTCGAATCAGTCATCCAGAGCCAGGCTGATCTTCTCGCTCAGTGGATGCGGGTCGGTTTTGTTCATGGTGTCATGAATACAGACAACATGGCGATTTCGGGTGAGACGATCGATTATGGTCCCTGTGCTTTTTTGGATACGTACGATCCTGAGACAGTTTTTAGTTCCATCGACCACCACGGCCGCTATGCATTCGGTCAGCAGCCACGTATAGCCCAGTGGAATCTCGCGCGTTTAGCCGAAACCCTGCTGCCCCTTCTGGCGACGGTTGAAGATCAGGCGATCGAGCTGGCAACGGATCGAGTCAAAGGGTTTACGCGTCTTTTCCAAGAAGCGTGGTTGAGCCAGATGCGGAAAAAACTAGGGCTCTTCAATGAAGAGTCAGGGGATGCCGAGTTGATTGAGCGACTTCTCACGTGGATGCATGAGGTCAAAGCGGACTATACGTTTACCTTCGCTACCCTGGCTGGGGCCGGAGACCCTGGAGTGTGGCGGGCAGACGCTCGATTTGCTACCTGGGAAGAAGACTGGCGTCGTCGCCTCAGTGGACAAACTCAAGGTGAAGCGGAATCACTTAGCCTCCGTCAGTCCTCTTGTCCTATCGTGATTCCGCGCAATCATCGAGTGGAAGCGGCCTTGAGGTCTGCTGAGGAGGGCGACTTGAGTGCGCTCCATCGACTGGTGGACATGGTGTCGTCACCGTACGCCTACAGCAGCTATTCGAAGAGTGATATCCTTCCCCCTGAGTCTCCTCAAGACGGCTACCAGACGTTTTGCGGTACTTGATTTCGCTATGATTTACCTGCGTGCTGGCCATATTCCCAGTCGTAGGGCACACCGGTTTCGCCCAGGATAAACCGCACCAAGTCCTCAAAGGCCGCTTCCGCGCGGACATCATTGGCCAGGATGAGGACCGCGCGTTGTGAACCTTCGAGACAAACCAGGGTGTTGCCGGTGATCTCGTTGTGGCCGCCCTTGAAAAAACCGCGGCCTTGAGGTCCTTCGAAGACGACTACGCCTAAACCTGCCTGCAGATCAGGACGACGCTTTTCTGGAGGAAGCTCTGCGGCAAGGGTGGGGAACTGATGCGCTTGGGTGATGGAAAGCTGGGGGCGCGACAGTTCTTTTCGCGATGCTCGACTTAAGCCATCGCCACGGACAAGAGCGGCTGCAAAGGTGGCCAGATCGGCAATCGTTGTATCCATGGATCCTGCGGCTCGTACGGAGGAGCGCTCATCATGCGGATGGGCTTTCCCTTCGCTGTCCCAGCCGTCGGCAAGATTGTGAGCGAATTCTTTTTTCCAGATCAGGGACGTTCGGTGCATGCCGAGCCGATCGAATAAGCTGCGCGTGAGGTCTCCGACGTCTCTTTTAAGACCCTTTTCTATAGCGAACTGAAGTAAGAGTATTCCGTCGCCCGAGTAACCGTAGCGCGATCCAGGTTCAAAGTGGATTTTCAGTTTTTGGTCGGGCTCGAGAAACCCAAAGTTGGCGAATCCGGTGGAGTGGGTGAGAATGATGCGAGGGGTGATTTTTTCCCATCGCACGTCTCCGTTCAGCGGAGACCAGTCAGCGTAACGTCGTTCCACAGGATAGGTGGGTAGCGGTCGCGCAAGATAGTTGGCTATAGGCGTGTCGAGTGCCAGCGATCCTTCGTCAACGAGTTGCAGGGCCACGTATGCCAGAACGGTTTTAGTCAGCGAAGCGCCGTACATCACGGTGTCAGTAAGGAGTGGCTCGCCGCGGGCATTGCGGAGACCGTACGCTTTGAGGTGAACGATCTTGCCCTCATCGATGACCGCCAACGCGAGACCGTTTGCTTGGGTGCGGTCCATCGATGACCGAACATAGTGGTCAATGGCGGATTTGGGAGGAAGCGGAGGCGGAGAGGCTAGACAGTAGCACTTACCGAAAAGAGCCAAAAAGGCTAACGTGGATCGCGGTATCACGCGATCAACGCGATCGATTTTCGTCTATGAGGCAATGACTTTCCCGATGCGAGGCAGTTCGGAAAAAGCTGGTCCGGGTGAAGCGAGGATGGCTTCGTTAGGTGTGGTGTCATCTCGTTCAGGACTCGCCTTGCTGGCAATCATCTATCTGGGCTTTGTCAGCCTGGGTTTACCGGACGGAACGCTTGGCGTCTGTTGGCCGTTGATCTCAAGCGAGCTACAACTCCCGGTGGGATGGGGTGGTGTGATCACGTTTGTCATCACCTTGCTGTCGGCAGCCTCTGGCTTCGCTAGCGGGAAAATTATCGGGCGCTTTCGCACCGGCCCTGTCGTGATGATCAGTTGCATTCTGACGGGAGTGGCTTTGCTGATTTTTTCGCGCGCAGAAAATTTCCTGTGGTTCATAGGAGCAGCTTTCCCCTTGGGATTGGGAGCAGGAGCGGTCGATGCCGGCTTGAATGGATTCGTGGCGAAGCATTACAGCGGTCGCCAGATGAACTGGCTCCACTCCTGTTGGGGACTCGGAGCCACCTGCGGTCCCTTGATTGTGGGAGAAGCGATACGCAGTGGTTACGGCTGGAGAGGTGGGTACGCGGTGCTTGGTTTCGCGCAACTTTCGTTGTCGGTGCTTTTTTTGCTCTCGCTGCGACTGTGGGCCGCCGTGCCGGAACGAGTTCAAGAAGAAGAGAAATCGCAGGAGAGGCGGGTGAAGCCTGACCACAGCGCCAACTCACTGCCGGGCTGGCTCTCGCCCCTGTTGATCGCGCTGTACGTCGGCGTGGAAACGACGGTGGGTTTGTGGGGAGCTTCGATTTTGACGGTGGGACGACATCTCTCCGCAGAAGTGGCGGCCGTTTGTCTGGCTGCGTACTATGGAGCCATCACTGCGGGCCGACTTCTCGTGGGCTGGGTGGTGGATCGATGGGGCAATCGTCGGATGATCATGGGCGGCTTATGGGTGGCCTTGCTGGGAGCAGTCGGCTTCATTTTTGCCACCACACCGATCTGGGCGGGAGTTTCTCTCGCGGTGATTGGCTTAGGCTTGGCGCCGGTCTATCCCGGTTTTATGCATGAGGTGCCGCGTCGTTTCGCTGCTGATGCGGTCCAAACGGTGATCGGTCGGCAGTCAGGAGCCGCATTTCTTGGCATGGCCTTGCTTCCGGCGGGAGTGGGCAGTCTCGCGGGCTGGGCAATCGAAGGCATCGCCATCGCCGCGGTCGTGGGGATCGTTTTGCTGATCGCCGGGATCACCAAACTCGACCGGATGACTTGAGGTCCTGATCTCAGGTCCGAGGAGACGTTCCCACGAGGGGAGCGGTTTCGGCGGCCGTCGCGCGGCCTGGAGGAAGTTCGAGGATGCGGATATTCCGGAAATGAATTTCAGCACCTTCTGATTCCAGGCAGAGGTAGCCTTTTTTCACTGAGGCCTGGCTGATGCCGTTCACGAATTTCCCGTTGATCGAAAGTTTGATCACACCGTCAACGCAAACGACGACGTACGTATTCCATTCTCCCTTACCGCGACAGCGAAACTCCGTCGACATGCTGCGTGTGCCCCGAGGGTTGTCAGGGACAGTGATTAAACCGTTCGCTCCGAAGAGTTCGCCACTGACAAATCCGGGGTGGCGAGGATTTCCCTGATTGTCCGGATTGAGTTTGGGCCACTCGAGTTCGAGCATCTGCACCTCACATCCTTTGGGAAGATCCTTGCCGGGAGCAGGCGTCCCCTCACTCCAAACGAAGATCCCGGAATTCCCTCCGGCTTCCATGTGGCGCCATTCGATGTGCAGGATAAAGTTCTCGTACTGCCGGTCCGATCGCATCACTCCAATCGGCTTGCCGGAGCAAATGAGGAGTCCGTCTCGCACCGACCACGTTTCCGGACTGGTATTCACGTCGACCCAACCGGTCAGATCCCGGCCGTTGAAAAGGACCCTAAACCCGAGTGGAGTCTCTGCGTAAACTTCGATGGAAAAAACGAGTGACAGACAGCACAGGGCGAAAGCCCACGGGCGACGAAGAAAAGCAGAGGGGCGCATGCTCGATCAAGCGCCGGACCAGCAGGCGAAGCAAGCTTTGGAGACGGCCCCCGTCTGGGGCGCAGAAAGAATCTGACGACCCGCAGGGCCAGTCATGCCAGCTTGAGCTCGTCACGATTCTCATGGCGGAGGAGGAAGTCTTTCACTTCCAAGCCTCCGGCAAAACCGGTGAGTTTTCCATTGGCGCCAATGACGCGGTGGCAGGGAACGATGATTGAAATCGGATTTTTCCCGTTGGCGGCACCCACGGCGCGCACGGCGGAAGGCGATCCGATCTGCTGGGCGATCTGGCCGTAGCTGCGGGTTTCTCCGAAGGGAATGGTCCGCAACGCGTCCCACACGGCCCGTTGAAAGTCGGTTCCATTGAAGGCGAGTTTGAGCGCGAAGGTTTCACGCTGGCCTGCGAAATATTCGCGCAACTGCTTCTCGGTTTCTAACAGCACGGGATGCTCATTGTTTTCGACGGCGTCGCCCAGGGGGACGCGTCCCGGTTCGTCCTCATCTTTCTCCCAGAGCACCGCAGCGAGAGCGTCGTCTTCCGAGATTAGTTTGAGACGGCCGACGGGTGCGCGGAAAACTTTGTAGTAGGAAGTCATGATCGAGGCCTTTCGCAGGATAGATTAAAGTGGGCGGCACGCTACGCGATTTTGTGGATCTTTGCTGGCCGTTTTCGGACATCACGATTTAAATAATCTGATGTCCGAAAATGGCGATCATTGGAGTCTGTTTTTGAGTAGGATGGGTGCAGCCATCTGATCCTCCGATGATTGATCCCCATATTGCCTACCGGGCTGTGACTTCGCGTGATCCGCGTTTTGACGGCGTTTTCTATGTCGGAGTGATGTCGACAGGCATTTACTGCCGACCTGTTTGTCCGGTGAAAACACCGCAGGAAGTGAACTGCCGATTTTTCGAGAGCGCTGAGGCCGCAGAAAAGGCATCCTTCCGTCCTTGTCTACGCTGTCGTCCCGAGCTTGCTCCAGGGAATGCTCCGGTAGATCAAGCTGAACGCATCGCTCAACAGTTGGTTCTGCGTATGGAAGAAGGTTTGCTGGATGATGGTGTTCGTTTGGAGGCGGTAGCCGCCGATTTTGGTCTGAGTTCGCGACAGCTTCGACGCATTGTGCTCAAAGAGCTGGGGGTTTCGCCCATCGAGTTGCTCCAGACCCGTCGCTTACTTCTTGCCAAGCAGTTATTGACTGAGACGAGTCTTCCGGTGACACGAATCGCGTTCGCAAGCGGGTTCTCGAGTCTGCGCCGCTTCAACGATGCGTTCAAAACCCAGTACCGCATGCCGCCGACACGGCTGCGGAGACAGGCAAAGGATCCAAGTCAGGACGTTGACGAGACGACAACCGCGTCCCTTCAGCTCGTGTATCGGCCGCCTTATGACTGGGACACCCTACTTGCCTTCCTGGACGGGCGGAAGATCAAGGATGTCGAGTGGGTGGAAACAGGGAGCTATCTCCGCACCGTACGCTTGGGAAAGCAGGTGGGCTGGATTCGTGTTTCCCATGTGCCGGCATCGCGGGCGTTGCGTGTAGAGGTGGCACCCTCGTTGATGATGGCCTTGCCAGCGCTGTTGGGGCGTTTGCGACATCTCTTCGATTTGAGTGCGCGTCCCGATGTGATCGCTGAGCAGTTGGGGAAGGACCCGGTGTTGGCGGCGAGTGTGCGACGAAATCCAGGATTGCGCGTCCCGGGGGCATTCGACGGATTCGAGCTCGTGGTGCGTGCGATCCTCGGTCAGCAGATCACGGTCAAGGCGGCGACCACACTTTCAGGACGGTTTGCGGAGGCGTTTGGAGAACCCTTGCAGACACCGTATCCACAATTAACCCGATTGGCACCCACGCCTCAACGGGTTGCTCGTGCGTCCGTGGATGAGATCGCGCGACTCGGTATTGTGAAGGCACGAGCGGCGACGCTCCTGGCGATGGCGCAGGCTTTTCGCGACGGCTCGTTGCGGCTTGATCCGGGAGCGGCTCCCGAGCAGGTCATCCCACGATTGATGGCCCTCCCTGGAATCGGTCCGTGGACCGCTCACTACATCGCGATGCGTGCACTTCGCTGGCCGGATGCCTTTCCAAAAGAAGACATCGCTGTGCGCACTGCGTTGGGGCGAGTGAGCGCGAAAGCCGCGGACGAGCGCTCACAGGCGTGGCGACCCTGGCGAAGCTATGCGACCTTGCACCTCTGGAACTCCGGCAAACCGGCGTCAGGTGGATCCGAGTCAACAAAGGGTGCTCCTTTGAAGGCGTAGCTGAGTTTGCTCGGCGTTATTATCGAATCGCGACCATCCGGCTCCGTGGCGTAATCAGGTTCGACAGGGCAATTGCTCACCGGTAAGCAGCTTGCATGCAAATCGTGCTGAGAAACATCGCGGCTTTTATTGCAGGTGCGATCATCGGGAGTTTGGTAAATATGGGGTTGATTCTGATTGGATCCAACCTAGTCCCACCTCCGGCGGGAGCTGATATGAGCGACCTGGAAAAGCTGCGCGCGAGTATTCACCTGTTCGAACCACGCCATTACCTGTTCCCTTTTCTGGGTCACGCTGGCGGTGCGTTTATCGGTGGACTCGTCGCGTACGTCATTGCTGGAAGCCGCCGTATGACCTTTGCGATCAGCGTGAGTGCCTTGTTCCTGATCGGAGGGATTATCAACGCGATCATTCTGCCAGCGCCTCCGTGGTTCCTCGCGCTGGATCTCCTCGTAGCCTACCTTCCGATGGGGTGGGCGGCAGGGACTCTGGGTCGGAAGATTCAGAGATAACCGGCAGAACGTGCTGGTCAGTCTCTTTTGTTTCCCTCAAGGCCGAGCAGATGGCACCCGCGACCATCGACCACAAGCTGCTTTGGGCGGCCGCGGTCAGGGGACACTCAGGAGATTAAAAACAGCGCAGCTCGCTTCCTCCAAGTGTTTATTTCGTTTTGAGTTTAGGTCAGAATCTCCGCTGATTGTTTGGGGCAGCCATGGGTTAATCGGAGCGTTCTACCGTTGAGTGATTCACAGAGTGAATGCATCCGCAGGCGATTGTAGTGAAAATATGGAGCATTAACGGTTGCAGTTTTGCATCAAATAGTCGGCAGGGCTGGCGCTGAGGGTGAACGGGATGCTCGCTTGCCAGAATTTGGCAGACGCGTCATAAGGACGGGGTGAATCTTTCTCGTGTTCAATCCTGGCTCGCTCAAGCGACTCCTGGAACCCGAACACTGTTGAGGACGGTGATCTATGGGTTAGCGGCGGGGGCGAGCGCTGTGNNCTTTCTCTATGCTCATGGGATTGAGCGGCTCGCTAATAACGGTTCGATGGCGACCTTTTTGGTGGGGAGTTTTCTAATCATTGCAGTCACCTCGGGATTTTCAGGTTGGCTACTCAGCAGCTACTGTCCCGAGGCAGCGGGTAGCGGCATTCCCCAGCTCAAGGTAGCGTTTTGGCGTGATTTCGGAGTAATGAAATTGCGTGTGGTCTGGGTGAAACTGTTGGGTGGCATTTTGACCGTGGGCGGTGGAGCCAGTCTGGGAAGAGAAGGCCCCACAGTCCAATTAGGTGGCGCGCTCGCCTCCAATCTTGCCGGTTGGCTAGGGGAGCCTGCACACCGTCGCCGGGCCGCCTCGGCAGCGGGTGCGGCCGCTGGTTTGGCCGCAGCGTTCAACACGCCGATCGCGGCGGTCACGTTTGTGCTCGAAGAAATTATCGGCGACCTCAACAGCCGTCTCTTGGGCGGAGTGCTCTTCGCCTCGGTTTTAGGTGCCTTGGTGGCTCATGCTTTTTTAGGAGAACAGCCTGCTTTCCAACTGCATCCTGTGGGACATGTGAGCTGGACCGGTTATCTGGCCGTACCGGTCGTGGCAGTAATAGCGTCAGCGGTCGGCGCCTATTTTCAGAGAACCGCCTTATCGGTTCGTAAATGGAATAAGAAACCACATCGCCTGCCACCTTGGTTAAGGACGATGATGGGTGGATTGGCGGTCTGGATCATTGGGTCCGCGGTTTTTCTTAGCACGGGGAGGTTGGGTGTATTCAGCTTAGGGTATGAAGATTTGAGCGCTAGCTTGAGTGGATCATTACCGGCCACGACTGCGGGGATTCTCTTAATCGCAAAGCTGGCAGCCACGATCCTTTGCTATGGACTGGGTGGATGCGGGGGAATCTTCGCTCCGACGCTTTTTTTTGGGGCAACCACAGGAGCGCCNNGATGTGTAGCTGTCTCGCGGCCGTGGTCCGTGCACCGGTGACTAGTATCCTGATCGTGTTTGAAATGACGCACGAGTTCGCGGTGGTCCCTCCTCTCATGCTGGCCGTGTTGATTTCGCAGTGGGTTACGCGGAAATTTTGCCGCGAAAATTTTTATGACGCGTTGATCAGGCAAGATGGAATAGAAATCGAGCAGACCATGCCACCGCGAGATTTGCGTGCCTGGCAAGCTGNNCCTGTTCTCATCGACGATCTTTCGCCGGAACGGATCGACGACGTCCTCCAGCGTGTGTCGTACGACCGGTTCCCGGTGGTGGCAAATGACGGACGTCTGTTGGGCGTACTTACTCGCTCCGAGGCGCTCGCTGCACAGCAGACCGGGCGAAAGCCGACTCTGATTCCGGGGCAAACTGTCCGGAGAGATGCCTCGATACGTGACGTTCAGCGAAAGCTGATCGAAAGTTCTCAAGGCATTGTATTCATTCAGGCCGGATCTGACGAGCGAGTCGTGGGATTAGTCACTCTCCACGACATTCTTCGTGCGGAGGCGAACTTGGCCGAATCCTGATTGGCCGTTNNGTTTGCCCTGGATGGGTTTACGATCGCTCTCGGGGTTTAGTCCTTCCTTGCGATCAGGATGGACACCGTCGAGAGGGAGTGGATCTGGAGGGTGTCTAGCCGACGCTAGAAAGATGCTTTCACCCCGAGAGTGTAATTGGCGCCGAAGACAGCATCCTGGGTGACCAGAGCCCAGTCAGGGAGACTGGGAGTCTCTCGCGAACTTTTCCGGCTGGCGTTTAGGATGTTGGTGCCTGAGGCGAAGGCAGAGATGCGCTTGGTCAGCCGGTATTCGATGGTAGCGTCCATGAGACTACGTGCTGCGATAAAGGCGAGGGCGGTCNNTCACCGCCAACGGTCGTGATGGCGCCGTCGATACGGCCCTCATAGATCCAGCCCAGGCCCATGCGCAGTTTTGACCGCTGGTAGGAAAGGAATACCGATCCGCGTTGGCGGTTGAGCCCGGGCCATCCGCTGGACTGCTGGCCGTCGAGGTCGCTGACATTGAGCGAGCCACGAAGACCGAAACCCCGAGCCCAGTTGGGAAGGATGGGATCCAAGGAATGTTGAGCCTCGAATTCCCACCCGGAAATGCGGGCTGATCCTTGGTTGTACATGGAACTTGCCGTCCAACCAATGTACTCAGGGCCGAGGTCGTACTCGGCGGCCTCTTCCGCAGTTTCAATCAGGCGCTGGCTCGTGACTTGGTAGTCGTCGATATTCTTCACATAGTAGCCAACCGCAAAGTAGCCTCGCTTGAGGTAGTACTCGAAGCGGAAATCGAAGTTGTCGGCCACCCAGGGGCGCAGGTTCGGGTTCCGGAGCGTGATGGTGCCTAGCGATCCCAAGGCAGGATCCGAGTTTTGACTTGCATTGACCGTAGTGGCCGGAAGCAGACTGCGATCGAAGTTGGGTTTGGCTTGGGTCCCAGCGTAGGCGGTTTTGAAGGCGAAGTTGTCGGTGATGTTGAAGGTCGCGTGCAGGCTGGAGAAGAACCCGTCGCGCTTACTGGACGCGNNGCGATGGTAGATGAGCTTCGCTTCGGCGAGACTGCCTGCCACGCCGGCATCTGCCCGACGAACGCGCGTGTTGTTCACGATCCGGAACGTGCCATCCGGATTGCGTTCAAACACTTCGCTGGGCGTTTGGAGAAAACCAACGCCACGGCCTTGGGTGAGTTCGTAGCGCACGCCTCCCGTTAGATTCAGACGGTTGGAGAAGAGGCGTACATCGCCCATGACGTAGAGCGCCTTCATCGTCTCGGTCAACTCGTTGACCTGCTCGGCACTGCGCCGATACGTGATGGCTTCCTCAAACCGGAAGTATTCCGGATGGTCTTTGTAGAGTTGATAGTACTTGGCCAGATTGAGGTGTTCGATGGGTGGATAATTGTATTCCGATTCACGCGCGGGGAGGTAGACGTCCGCGGTGATGACGCCGGCGCTGTCGTCAGCCGAGTTCGGAATGCCGTCGGCGCCCAGGAAGGTCCAGGTGTTCACGTCCATGCGTCGTCGATCGCGTTTTTCCCGTTTGTATTGCGCTCCAAATTCCACGGAGAGCGGAACGCGTGTTTCAAAGTCATACTTTGCTTTCGCGTAGGCCGAAGCGACGTCTCCGATCACCAAACGAGGGCGCGAGGTTGCTGCCCGCAAGGTGTGACTGGCCGCGCGTCCCCAATCGACCTGATTTCCATTGCGATCAATGACCTCGATCCGCTGTGGATTAAGGCTGGTCAGGTCGTAGAGATTGACGGTGACGCCGGTGATGCTAGCGGTGCGACTCTCCAGATCGGTGATGGAGGCAAAGAATCCGTTTTCCGTGTCGCTAAACTCGGAGATCGCGCGCGAGACGCTGACTCCGGTTTCGAGATGCCACTGACGCGCCCGCCACCTCGCGATGAAACCGGCGTCCTTGGTCGGGTTGTATTCATCGCGCCAGGCTTCGAACGGATTCAAGTAGGAAACGGTTCCTCCGTTAAGCGCTCCCAAGACCTGGGTGCGGTCGTTGTAACGGGGTGCACCGGTTGCCCATTGGAAACGAATGTCGGCGCGGTGGACAGATTTGACGCTGGTGTAGGAGACGAACGGTGTGAGCGTAAGTTCGGGAATGGGTCGCCAGTCCACGCGCAAACTCACCGGGATGCGCACGCGACGGTAGAAGCTCTGATGGTTGAGCGGGCTCGCCATTGCCGGGTTGTAGACGCTGGGTTGCCCGGGCTGAGGATTGTCGCGGCTGGCCGCTGTGCCGTAGTTCCAGCCGGTCACTGCGTAGTGCCAGGGCGTCATGACATCGGAATAAGCGATGCCAAAGGTGTAACCGAGCGTTTTGGAAATCGGGTCGATGATACTCAGGTCAAAGCTGGGGCGGATTTTTCGAGTCAGCTCATCACTGGGTCCGCCGGTGCGTCTCCACGTAATTTCGTCCCCGTTGGTGTTCAGGGAAGCCTTCAGATTGATTTCCCGCCGTGCGTACTCAAATGCGGTGCGCCGAACGAGGTTCACCGAGCCACCCATGGCATTGGAGCTATCGGACGGCAGGGGAACTTTGCGCACTTCGACGCGTGCGATCCCTACTGTCGTGGTTTGCGTGATACGGGGTGCTCGAGTATTTTCCCGTTCGTCGGCGAAAACCGAGGCTGAAGAGAGACCGTCCGATGTCACCTCGGTATTCTCTGAGGCAAATCCGCGCACATTGAGCCGGATAATTTCATTCCCCTGATACTCGACGCCCACGCCGGGTAGGTACTTTACGAACTCGCCCACATTGTTCTGGGCGATTTCACCCAGTGAGTCCGTCGCGGTGACATTTTTGATGTTGCGAGAATACCGTTGTTCGTTGGCGGCGATGGCTTCGGCGTCGACTTCGCGCTCGGCCTCAATGCGAAATTCGTCGAGACGTACAATCCCGTCATGGGAGGAACCAAACGTGAAATCGACCACCGCGCGCTGCCCTGCAGTAATCGTGACGGTGGCGTGTTGAGGCTCCAGATTCGTGAAGGTTGCGGTGACTGTGTGTGTTCCGGGAGGCACTCCATGGAGCATGAAGAAACCGTCCTGAGTAGTGAACGTTTGCAGGGCAGTACCCTGAATCGCGATACGAGCGTTGTTGATGTAGCGCTCGGTGGCTTTGTTGAGAACGCGACCGGAGAGGACGCCACTTTCGCTTTCGGCTGCGCGAGCCGTAAGAAAGAGAGCTCNNAGAGTCATCAGCAAAATGAATCCGGTCCGAAAGAGTTCGGGCAGCACACGAGGCCCGCAGGCGAGAGCCGGCGAGCGTACGGGAGGGGTATGGGTGGTCATGAGGTGAGAGAAGAGACAAAGCCGTTGCTGACGGAGGGGTGGGGTTCTCCGAACCTGGCGGGTCGATCACGCCGGGATTACCTGCGGCAACGGGTAACTACACAGTCAAGGGATCGGAACGCATGCGTGACGAAAGCGGTTAGGCGAGCACCTGGCGGATCACGTGGCCTTCGACGTTGGTGAGGCGGCGTTGCACGCCGTTGTGCTCAAAGGTGAGTCGCTCGTGATCGAGTCCCAGTAGGTGAAGGATGGTCGCATTGAAATCGTAGAGCGGATGGATGTCTTGGACGGCCTTCTGGCCGAGGTCGTCGGTGACTCCGTGGCTGACACCTGGCTTGATGCCAGCGCCAGTCATCCAGCAAGTGAAGCCGTCCGGGTTGTGATCGCGGCCGAACGAACCTTTCTGAAAGAACGGCATGCGACCGAATTCCGTGCACCACACGACCAATGTTTCTTCCAGCAAACCCCTTTGGCGTAAGTCGCGGATGAGCGCGGCGGCCGGTTGATCCATGATGGCGGCATGGATGTCGTACTGTTCTTTCAACTCATTATGACCGTCCCAATTAAGTTTTCCGCCGCTGGCGTAGGCACCGTTGAAGAGCTGAACAAAGCGAACCCCGCGTTCGATGAGACGTCGCGCTAGGATACAGTTTTTCGCGAAAGCTGCCTTGTCCGGATTCAGCGTGTCGTCGGCACCATAGGATTTAAGAATGTGCGCGGGTTCCGTACTGAGATCGTTGATTTCGGGAACGCTGAGCTGCATGCGTGCGGCGAGCTCATAGCTCGCAATTCGAGCTGCGAGTTTGCCGTCGCCCGGATTCATCTCGAGATGGCGTGCGTTCATCCGCTGAAGGAGTGTTCGCGCTGCTCGATCTTCGGCGGTGGAGACGCCTGGCGCGGAGAGGTGACGTACGGGATCCTTCGAGCTCATGATCGTCCCTTGAAACGCGGCAGGCAGGAAGCCGGGTCCCCAGTTGTTTGATCCATTCTGAGGAACCCCGCGTGGGTCCGGGATGGCGACGTACGCGGGCAGATCTTGATTCTCGCTTCCCAGCGCGTACGTGGCCCACGACCCGAGGCTGGGAAAACCATCGAGGACAAAACCGGTGGAAAGAAAATTTTCCGCAGGGCCGTGCGTGTTCGTTTTACTCGTTAGCGAGTGAACAAACGCAAGATCATCCGTGAGCTCGGCAAGATGGGGCAGAAGGTCGCTGACCCACTTGCCTGTCTGGCCGCGGGGACGAAAGCCGTACTGCGGGCGAGCGAGGTTTCCAGCAGCGCCTTGGAAGGTGACAGCGGGTCCTCCGGGGNNATCAACTCGGGTTTGTAGTCCCAGGTTTCCAGTTGGCTTACGGCACCGGCGCAGAAAATCACCAGGACGTTTTTGGCTTTGGCCGGAAAATGAGAGATCCGCGGAGCGTACGGACGAGCCGGATCGATCACCGGGCCGGACAGCGGCGGCGTGCCGGCGAGAATACCATCTTTCCCGAGAAGATTAGTGAGAGCGATTGACCCGAGTGCGGTGGCGCTGTGGGCGAGAAACTGTCGTCGATCGAGCAGCACGCGACCGGCGGTGGAGAGGTGTTCAGCCGGGTGTTTCATGGTGGGTAAAGGAATTCGTTGCTGTTGAAAAGCGCGCGACCCAGCGGGGCGAGGCCGTGGGCCTCCGTGGTGATGAGCGCTTCAGTTAATTCGTCTTCCTTGGGCGCGCGCCCGAGGACTCTTTGATAGGCCAGTTCGACCTGTTTCGCCGCGACCGGACCAGCGTCGCGAGTAATCGACGCGGCGAAGGCCTGAGCCTGATCGAGGGTGAACTGGCTGTTGAAGAGATTGAGAGCCTGAAGTGGCGTCGTGGATTCGCGGCGACGCGCTGTGCTCTGGCCCGCGTCGGGACAATCGAAGGCGCCAAACACCGCTTCGCGTTCGCGACGCACCTTGTGCGAGTAGATCATGCGACGAAGCGCTTCCCCCTGCGGTGACTCAACCGGTCGAAAGCCAGTCAACCCACCACGTTTATCGAACAGATCGAAACCGCGACCGTACATCGACAGATTGAGTCGATCGCTCACGGCAAGAATGGAGTCGCGAATCGATTCTGCATCGAGACGGCGCGTCGGATAACGCCACAGGAGTCGCGCATCGGCGTCCTTGGCCTGTGCGGCGAGCTGAATGCTGCCCGCCTGGCGGTACGTCGCGGAAAGCACGATCAATCGATGCAGATGTTTGATCGACCAGCCTCCGCGCATGAATTCGGCCGCGAGCCAGTCCAGCAGCTCTGGGTGAGAAGGCTTAGACCCCATGCGACCGAAGTCGCTCGGTGTATCCACCAGGCCCGTGCCAAAGTGCCCCTGCCAGATGCGATTCACCATGACGCGCGCCGTCAGTGGATTTTCGGGGCTGGCGATCCAGTCGGCCAGGGCCTGCCTGCGTTGCTGCTCAGGCGTAGAGGATTCCAGGGGCTGCGTTCCAAAGGCGCTGAGCGTAGCGGGTGCGATTTCCTCTTTAGGCTGTTCCGGATCACCGCGTGAAAGAAGATGGATGACGTCGGGTTGTCGGAATCGTCCGCCAAACACATTCTGCCGGCTGTTTGCGGCGAGGAGCTTGGCTTCGAGCCCTTTTTTTTCTGCGAGGAATTTTTTGGCTAACTGACTCTCCTCGGGAGTGAGGCCTTCGATGGAGAACCCAGGCGGTGCCTTGGCCTTGGGATTGAAGGGTCGGCGGTCTTCCGAGGTTGCCACCGTTTGCCACGCGCTGTCGTTGGAGGCGGAGCTGATCTCGATGGTGTAGTCCACCGGAACTCGATCGGTGAAACTTCCCTTGCGGTCGCGTCCCCAAACGATGCGCTCGATTTCCTGCTCTGTGGGAAACTCGATGATGACCCAACCCGTGCTTTTCTCTCCGGAGACCCAACTCCGGTTGTTTCCGTAGGTACCGTCGTTGAGGTATTTGAGGTCGTGGCGATCGGCGACGATGTAGTCGCTCGAGGAAGAGGCGACAGCGCCGGTGGAGGCGAGCGCGACGTTGGTTCCGCCGACGTCAAAGATCTCTAACTCGTCAATGCAAGGCTCCAAAGAACTGCTGTTTTGAATTGTGAAGCGTACGCGTTTTGCGGTGACCGGAGCGAAACGNNCCAGAGCCGACGAGCGGTGAGAGCAAGGCTAGCTGGCGTTCGACCGCGACGAGTTGTTGTTTGATCTTGGACGATTCTTCGCGTGCGGCTTGGGCTTCCGGCGTTCGTAGCGGACGATCGAGGTATTCTACGCCAGAGACAAATGCCTGGAGGGAGTAGTAGTCCTTCGCGCTGATGGGGTCGAATTTGTGATCATG
>DKKJ01000044.1:3445-6152 GCA_002455175.1 Opitutaceae bacterium UBA6669 | reverse complement strand
CTCTGCGGAATGTTGAGCGCACGAACCAAGTGATTGAGACCTTGACTGCGGAAGCAGTTGACCTTCGCGCTCAGATTCTAGGCGGGGAGACTGAAAGTACCGCTGTTCAGCAGGCGCCGGTAGAGCGAACCGACCTCTTCTTTGAGCTGGCGCGCTTCGTGGATCAGATGAGACATCGATGTGGCGAGTTAGGGATTTCTTTTCGCGAATCGGAATACTTCGGATTTGCCTCCTATGCCGAAGCGGGTCCGGAAAAAGAATTCGTCAAATCCGTGGCCCGGCAACGTCGCGCAGTGGAGGGACTGTTGGGAGAACTTTTTCATGCCAAGCCCGTGCGTTTCGAGGGACTTCGTCGAGAACGCCCCGTTTCGGTCGCTCAGCAGGAAAAGAGCCCGGTCAAACGCACCGTGTTGCCCACCTCAACAAGTCGTGACGGATCAGCCGTGGATTTTTTCACTTTAGATTCCGCCATGAGTCTCCGCAAAAGTGGAAATGTTGATACGCTCGCCTTTCGACTTTCCTTCGCAGGTGAGACTTCGGTATTGCGAACGTTTTTGAATCGTTTGGCGGGGGCTGAGGAGCCTTGGTGGGTGCGTCAAGTCGAAGTGGCGACCGACCCAGCGTCAGACCGGGCGTCGCTGGCCCCGACCATTCCTCTGGAGCCGGTTGCCCCAGGGGATAAGCAAGCTGAGCCCGCTATAGACCGAGGAATCTCGTNNGACCACGTAGCCCCAGCTCTCCCAACGAATAGTAAACGCCTGTTGTGATGAAAACGAAGCTGATCTGGGGTGCCTCGGTGATGGCTCTGACCACGGCGAGCGGATGGTGGAGTCGGTCGATTGCAGCCGAGTGCGACGCACTTCTGGCAACGAGCCCTGAAGTCGCGGACAAGGATATTCCCTACACCTTTTTGTCTTCGGGCGAAAAGGTTCACGTGGGTGATGTTTGGGAGGATCCGCATCCACAATCGAGGGGAGCAGGTTGGTATTATGACCTCTTCACGCCGCCGCGGCTTTACCGGAATGAGTTTGGGGAGGGTTGGTTCCTGACGCCACCTTCTCTTCCCGAAGCTGAGACCGCAGGTGCTGGCTTCCCGGTAGAGGTGGAGGAGCTGTGTGTCCCTCTCTTCCGACTCCAATTGGTGGGCTTTGGAGGGGAGCCTGGCCGATATTTTGGTCTCTTTGAAAAGGTGGAATCAGGTGAAACGCTGGTGGGCCGACCCGGGCGCACTCTGGATGATCTTCAGCTTGTAATCGAAGATCTCCAGGTGGCAGTCGAGTCTCTCCCGGCAGATCTCATGGACGTGCGAAGCTGGGTGGCTCGGGCACGTATCCGTGATCTCACCACTAATGAGAACATTGATTTGGTGTCGCTTGCTCGGGTGCCGTTTGGTTCCCGGAGAGTAAAGATCCGAGTTGAAGGGGACTCTCAATCAATATGGAAACGCGAGGATGAATCGGTCGATACCCCTCGTGGTCGCTATTTCTTTGATGAAATCGTCTCCGATCCGGCCCGGGTAGTCATGGTGGGTGAGCGACGCGACGACCCAGTTGAGCGACGCGAGTTTCAGCCTCGCGTCATCCATGCAGTTGATCCTCGTTCAGACTCTCAGGGGGGCTCCGAGCCGATCACTGAGTTCACACGCGCTCCAGAAGCGCTTTCCACGTCGTTGCCCGCTTCCTCTCTTTTTCGATGAGTTTCTTCCGTTCGTTTATAGGTGGGGCCTTTGGCCTAGGTGCCTTGTGTCTGGTCACTCGGCTGTGGGCTGAGACGTCTATTTTGTCCAACGATGCTTATTCCGATACTCGTTCTGCAGCGGCGGCCGCAGGCGCGCACCGGGAGAGCCGCGTGATGGTGGGAGGCTCCTCCTCAGGAAAGTCGTCTCGCCCGCAAAGTGCTGAGATCGAAATTGAAGGAGGGGAGGAGGAATTGAAGGCGAAGGTGGCGAAAGCACGCGCCCAGTTTCTTGCCGGAGACTCGAAACGGCTGAGCAAACCCTGCGTGAACTTGAGGCTCAGGTTCCTGAGCATCCTCTAGTAAATGAGCTTCTCCAGAAAATTGCGGAACAACGTGTGCGAGGAGCAGATAAACAGCGGGGAAAAACTCGGGCGGAGTTGGTTCATGACGTCAGCAAGGCTTGGCTTAGACCCGGAGTTTTTGCCGATCGTGGACCTCGCCTTCCTGATCATGAACGTGAAGAGCCGGCTTTGGCGCAGAAATTGGCGGCGATCCAGATTCCGAGTGTCAGCTTCAATCGAATGGATCTGAACCGAGTCACTCAAAGTCTCAGTGCTATCGCGGAAGATTTTGATGTCACGGGGCTGGGTCCTAGAGGGGTGAATATCGTGCTGCTTGATCCGTCAGAGCGCAATCCACAGGTAACGATTACCCTAAAAAATCTATCTCTAAAACGTATCCTAGATTTTGTGACAGATGCCGTAGGGTATCAATATGAAGTGCAGGCCGATGCGATCATTGTCCGTCCCGGAGGCGAGGTTTCATCCCTGGATACCGCGTTTTTTCCTGTCGCGCGATCGACGGTAATTCGTATGACCGGCTTCGGGGCGATGCAAACCAGCCCCAACGCGCCTACCACGGACGCTTTTTCCGGGGGTGCAGAAGGCGCGACCACGGGTTCAGGTGGGGGGGAGGCTGGGGCGTTGAGAGCCTTCCTTCAGTCGGCGGGCGTAGTTTTCGATGGCACTCC
>DKKJ01000044.1:0-3438 GCA_002455175.1 Opitutaceae bacterium UBA6669 | reverse complement strand
TCCGGGTTCCAGTCTCGCCTACGATGGATCCGCCATGATTGTGACGCAGACGGCGCGAAATCTGGAACGAATCCGCAATATTCTCAATCGATACAATGACGTCCGGCAGGTGGAGATCGAAGCCAAGTTTATGGAGGTTCAGCAGGGTGCGCTCGACGAAATGGGGATCTCTTGGAACGTATTCCTNNGCACGTCGCGACCTCGAATGGATCCCACGACGGGCGCTCCAGCCGTCGATGCCCGAGGAAATCCGGTTTATTCGTCCCAGCAGTCCTATACCACTCAAGGTGTAAATCGCACGCTCAATGGAGCCTTCACGGGGTCAGCCAATGGAAATGCGATTGTTATCGATGGACAGTCTGTAGCCAGCACGGCGCCGCCCCGCCTTCCCGGCGCGGTGGCCTTGGCCGGCGAAGCCGGTGCCCTGGCGTCGCTCTCGGGATTTATTGGTGATTTCAACGTAAACGCTATGGTGCGTTTGCTTTCTCAAAAAGCGGGGAGCGACCTTCTCAGCGCTCCGCGGGTGACTGTCTTGTCGGGTAATCCCGCCACCATCACCGTGGCGCAGGAGCTTCGTTACCCTCAAAGTTACGGAGAAATTCAAAGTCAAGTGGGCTCGGGGAAGACCATGGGAGACGGTTCGGGAGGAGGTTCTGCTGGAGTCACTATCACGGCGGGAACGCCTCAGGATTTCACGACACGCAATGTCGGTGNNCTCTCGGTGTTGAACTCAAAGTCACGCCGACGGTGGAAGAAGATGATTACTCGATCAGCCTAGACCTCGCACCCAAGGTCACCGAGTTCGAAGGATTCGTGGAGTACGGAGGTCCGAGTGTGGCGGTATCAGGGGGAAAGACGGTGACCGTTCCACCCGGATTCTATCAGCCGGTGTTTTCGGTTCGAGAAGTGACGACGAAGGTTACTCTTTGGGACGGAGCGACGCTGGTGATGGGTGGGCTCACACGCGAGGAAGTGAAAAAGGTGCACGATAAAGTACCTGTCCTTGGAGACATTCCTCTTTTCGGCCGAGCCTTTCGATCGCGCGGAGAAAGCTCTCAGAAGCGCAATTTGCTCATCTTCGTCACGGCGAATCTGGTGAGTCCTGGAGGTTCGCCCAAAAAACAGGCATTTGCGGATGTTCAACCCAGTTCGTTGTTTCAAAATCCAACGATGGTCACTCCAGGTAGAGCGGTGTCCCGCGCCAAGGGTTCAGTGCCGTCTCGGTGATTCCTGATCGGCGCATATTCCGCTGGCCCTGTTGCGGGGCAGCGCGTTTCGTAGACATATGGCCAAATGGCTTCTCATCGACGGCTTTAATCTCGCGTACCGTGGCTTCTTCGCGATTCCGGAACTCACACGAGCGGATGGTTTTCCCACCAATGCGCTTCACGGGTGGGTGAAATCGATCTGGAAGCTGCAGGATCAGGAGCGTCCGGATGGCACGATCGTGTTTTTCGATCTGGGAGGAGCGCAGGATCGTTTGGCGCTTCATCCCGAGTACAAAGCTCAGCGTGAAGAGATGCCGGAGGCCCTGGAAAAGCAATTGCCCTACGTCAAACGTCTGACGCGCGCGATGGGTCTGCAGGGAGTTGAGCAAGAGGGGGTGGAGAGTGATGATCTTCTCGCCTCTCAAGCTGTGGCCTTATCTCGCGACGGGCATGAGGTGCTGATCGTCAGCTCCGACAAAGATTTTGCACAGATCGTGACTGATCGCGTTCAAATTATGCTGCCGCCTCCCACGGCGAATCCCAAGCTGGGATGGCGTTTGCTGACCGCAGCGGGTGTGATGGAGAAGTTTGGAGTGCCTCCAGCGCAGATCGCCGATTACCTCGCTCTTGTTGGCGATACGTCGGATAACATTCTTGGTCTGGATGGTGTTGGGCCTAAGACCGCGGCGAAGTGGCTGCAGGCCCACGGCTCTCTGGAGGGAGTTCTCGCCTCGGCGTCACAGCTCAAGCCCGATCGGTTTCGCGATTTGGTTCAGGCGAAAGCTGACGCTCTGCGGATCAATCGTCAGCTCACCACTCTGAACCTCGCGCTCAGCGTGGTGCCCGCGACACCGGTGGCGCCGGTGGTTACGGACATTTTCCGTCTCTTAGCCGAATTGGAGATGAAAAATTGTTTGGCCGAGGCGCAAAAACGCTACGCGCAGCCGGAGCTCTTCTGAGTTTGCTCGTTCTTACGCTCTCGCCGCCGCGGGTCCGCCCGTTTGGAGGCGCGTGCGTTTACGGCTGAAGTGAGGGATCGGCGACGCCTTCTTTGGAGACGCCCTCGGGATCAAAGATGTACCCAACACCGTGGACGGTCCGGAACATATCGAGCTTGATCCCGTGTTCGAGGAAGAGGTCACGCACCTTCACGATGTACTGATCGAGCGATCGACTGCGGACATCCGCGTGAATTCCCCAGACCGAATGGATCAGTGCCTTTCGAGTGATGACGACCCCTTTGTTCGCGGCGAGGTAGGCCAGGATGCCCAATTCCTTGCGCCCCAACTTCTGAACATGGCCATCGGGAAAGCTGATTTCGAGTCGAACAGGCGTCACTTGGGCGCCCGCAAACTCGAATGGCTCGTCGTTCACCCGGACGTTTTTCGTGACGTTTAAATCTGCTTTGGACTCGGCGCGGCGAAGGACTGCGCGAATGCGAGCGACCAGTTCAGCATATCCAAACGGTTTGGTGATGTAGTCGTCACCCCCCAGGTCGAGGCCCTTCACTTTGTTCACTTCAAGGGTGTTACCAGTGAGAAAAATCGTAGGAACTGCGATATCACTTGCTCGCAACTCCTCCATGAGCGCAAACCCCGTTTGATCAGGAAGATTCACATCCAGGAGCATGAGGTTGGCGAAATTTCGCTTGAGAAAACGCGCAGCGTGCTGAGCGCGGTTGCACACTTGGGTGACCATCCCTGCTTCCTCCAAATGCAGACAGATCAACTTAGCCAACTCGTCTTCGTCCTCGACGACCAGAATCAACGGTTTCGGTTCTGCACGCATAGATGGTGGGAGACCGGTCAGCATGCTCGATGTGTTCGGGCGGGTGCCGGTCATGTCTCCAGAGTTTGGCAGGTTGATAGGTTTTTACAATTTGTTTTTTTACAAAATCAGAGGTACCTGTCTTAGCCGCAGGCTTCGGTGACGAACGAGTGGCTGGGGAGAATAGACTTGCGCAGAAAAATGCAGGGGCTTGCTGTGACGGNNCCTGGAGGAATCCACTAAAAACCTGTTCGCCAAGGCGGGTTGGAAGATCACCACGAGCTCCCGTTCGTACAAGCCGTCGATCGATGACCCCGAATTGGACGGGCGCTTCATCCGTGCACAGGAAGTGAGTCGGTATGTGGAGCATGGGTTTTTCGACTGCGGGCTGACGGGGTTCGATTGGATTCAGGAAAACGAGTCGGATGTGGTGGAGGTCTGCGATCTGGTCTACAGCCGCGCC
>DKKJ01000338.1 GCA_002455175.1 Opitutaceae bacterium UBA6669 | reverse complement strand
ACCTCCCTCGGCTACTCGATCCTAGGCGAAGCGTTGGGAGTAAAGTGAAATGGAGTTTTCTCCGGCCGAGAGAATCGGGAGTCTTAATGGGGGTCAGGCCTGATAGGCTACAGACGGGCTGAGATGTAGCTTGGGGTTCCGGCGAATATCTGCCGCCGACTTTTTGACCATGAAATCCAAAGTGCTTACCCGCGATGGCGGTACCCTCCACGTTCTAATCATGGAGACGGGAGATGAGGTGATGGCCGAGTTGACCTCTTTTGCGAAGCGGGAGGGTGTCCGTGCAGGTCGAATGACGGCAATCGGAGCCTTCCAATCCGCGAAGCTCGCCTATTTTGATTGGGATAAGAAAGCGTACCAGGACATTCCGGTGGAGGAACAGGTCGAGGTTTTAGTCCTTGCAGGTGATCTTGCGTGGGAGAGCGATAAACCCGTGGTCCATGTTCACGTGGTGTTGGGGCGTCGCGACGGATCGACCGTGGGTGGCCATTTGAAGTCGGCGGTGGTCCGGCCCACGCTCGAGGTGATGTTCACTGAAGGAGGCGCTCTTGAGCGCCGTTATGATCCTGCGAGCGGATTGGCGCTGATTGCACCTGAATTAACTCATCATTCGCGTCGCCACGGTTTTTTAAAACCTCGTGGTTAGCGTCAACCCCTGGTTTCGTTTGGACTAAGTGGAGCTGTATCTTTGGTTCGTCGTTCGCGGCTAGGTGCGAGGGTGAGTGAGAGACGGCTGAAGAGGTTCTCTCGAGTGAAAGGCTTGTTGAGGATTTGGCAGTTGGCGACAGCTTTGAGTTCGGTTGCGTCTTGATCATCCACACGGCCGCTGCAAACCAAGATTCCGGTAGTTTGGTCGCGCTGGCGAAACGTTCGAATGAAGTCCAGACCGCTGGAGCATGGCATGTGAAGATCGGTGATGATGCCGTCGAACGGTTGAGGCGACGACGTCACCGCTTTGAGAGCATCGACTCCATCCTTCGCGGTAGTGACGTAAAATCCCTGGGACTGCAGGAACAGGGTGAGCATCTCTCGTGTGCGCAGATCATCATCAACCACCAAAATCCGCTCATTGTTTCCATGTAGAGACGTCGGAGGTGAAGAATTACGATCCGGTGAGACATCATCGGAAACCGGCAAGAAAACGAAAAACTTCGATCCAATGCCGATCTCGGACTCGACACGCATGAAACCCTGATGGCCCTTCACAATTCCAAGAACCGTGGACAGTCCCAGTCCTGTCCCCTTGTCCGGAGTCTTGGTGCTGAAGAACGGTTCATAGATGCGATCGAGAATTTCAGGTGGAATGCCTCCGCCCGTATCTCCGACCAACCACACCACATACTTGCCTGGTTTGGCCTCAGGAAAAAGGGGTAATTCGCTCGGAAGAATTTCGCGGTTTTGGGCCTCCAAAGTGAGCAATCCGCCTTGAGGCATCGCGTCACGCGCGTTCACGCAAAGATTGAGCAGCACCTGGTGCATCTGTGTCGGATCCGCCAAAATCGGACGCAGGTTGCGATTCAAACGCGTGCGCAATTCGATGTTCTTGGGAAACGTCCCCTCAATTAACGTCTGCATGTCGCGCAACAGACGCACGGGCTGCAATAGAACCGGTTCACCGACGACGCCCTTGGCGAACGTGAGAAGTTGTCGGACCATTCCAGCGCCGTAGCGGGCGCTCGACTCGATCGTGTCGAGGATCTCTTGGTTGGTAGTCGCGCTTCGGGTGCGCAGCATAGCCACGCCAATCATGATGGGTGAGAGGGCGTTATTGAGATCGTGGGCGATGCCTCCTGCCAAAGTACCGATGCTTTCGAGGCGCTGAGTGCGAAGGCGGTGGGCATCCGCCTGTTTCATCTCGGTGATATCCTGGATGATTCCGCCCACCCGGACAATCTTCCCCGTTTCATCCCGGATCGGGGTTGCGCTATCCCGCACCCAGCGTGTTGTACCATCAGGTCTGAGGATACGAAACTCGATGTCCATGGCCGGTTGGCGGCCTTCATTGACCGCATTCATGGCGGCGTAAACCACGGTGCGATCTTCGGGGTGCACGGCGTCTCGCCATGCTCGAGGATTCTGAAACAGAACGGAAGTGCTCACTCCCAGTATCCGCTCGATCGCAGGATTGACGAAGAGGATTTGATCCGGATTGAGGCTAGCGAACCAAAACCCTTCGCTACTATGAGCGGCGAGTTGTCGAAATCGCTCTTCGCTTTCACTCAAATCTCGGGTGCGTTGAGCGACGAGACGGTCTAACGCTTCGCTCTGCCGCGCGGCCCGCTGATGGGCCAATTTCAGCTCGAGCTGCGTCATGATCAACTGACTGAAAAGCGTCAGCGATTCCCGCTGCTCCGGAGTAAGTGCGCGGGGGGCCACATCGACGACACAAAGTGTACCCAGGTTGAATCCCTGTGGCGTAACTAAAGGAGCACCCGCGTAAAATCGGATGTGGGGCGGGCCGACAACAAAGGGGTTGGCGTTGAAGCGACCGTCGAGAAGGGTGTCGGTCACTTCGACCAAGGATTTATCCTCGAGCGTGTGAGCGCAAAAGGCGACGTCTCGCCCGGTCTCGCAAAGTTCGCTCCCCACCTTGCTCTTGAACCACTGGCGATTCTCATCGATCAGAGTGAGAAAAGCGACGGGAGCCTGACAGATGCGGGCGGCGAGTACGGTGAAGCCATCGTAGATCGGTTCCGGAGGTGTATCCAAAATTCCATAACTCTTTAAGGCCTCGAGCCGGGCTATTTCATTGGCAGGCAACGTTGCAGGCATGGAGCGGAGGAAGGATGACGAAGGAAATTCTCTCAGGGCAGGACGATCAATACAAGACGACCCTTGCGCACGAGCTTACCCCACCNNGCGACGAGGGCGGCTGGGGCGGGTTGTTTGCATTATTTCGGTCAGCATGTCCCAAGGAGCGGTGGGGAGAGATCACGTCTCGAACTCGCTGCTTCAGCTCCACGATGTCTGGGAAGCGGCCCTCGTCTTTTCGGGACCACACTCGATTCCCATTTGCGATGACTTCAAAGATACCGCCACTCCCTGGCTTGAGGGTAAGCTCTGCTATTTCGCCATCGAATGTCGTGAGAAGCTCCTGCGCCATCCAGGCTGAACGGAGCAGCCAACGGCACTGAGAGCAGTAGTGGATTTCAATGCGGTGCGTCATATCTCTTAGTCAGACGGTTCAAGGTTGGGGAGTAAGGGCGGTTCAAATCGATCTCAAGGGTGCTATCGAATCACGTGCATCGTGGACAGCTCGACAATGCGCTAGTGGTATGTATGTTTTCGGCAATGACTTCCGTTCCAGCCTCAGGTGAGTCCTCGTCTCTTTCGCTCTATGACTGGTGCGCGCGGCTGGGATGGAATGTGACGGAATCACGTCTGGCGATCCTTCGTGCCGTGTTAGAGTTGAACGATTTTAAAACGGCAGATGAATTGGTGGTGGAGACGAAACGGTTTCATGGAGAGACATCGCGAGCCACTGTTTATCGGGCATTGGGTCCCTTGTGTGACATTGGCCTCTTAATACGAACTGACTTCGGGAGTGGACCTCAGCGTTTTTCGCGAGCGCTGCCGGGTCAGGTTCCTTCGGCCGAAATTTACGTGGAGGAATGCGGGAAGGTTCTTCGCGTGCCGGCTCCCTTTCTCACCTGGTACGCGCAAGCGATTNNGGATGGGTTTGGAGCTCAGCGGTCAACGCTTGCAGACGTTCGCGCGTTGTTCGCATAAAAAACTGGGAGGTG
Source organism: Opitutaceae bacterium UBA6669 (assembly GCA_002455175.1). Taxonomy (GTDB): domain Bacteria; phylum Verrucomicrobiota; class Verrucomicrobiia; order Opitutales; family Opitutaceae; genus UBA6669. The sequence continues at coordinate 14,891 of DKKJ01000338.1, read as the reverse complement.
ATTGCGCTTCTTGTCCGCGCGAGGAGGCGATCAAGGCGTCGCCACCCAAGCCGTTTCCGGTTCCCGTTTCAACGTAAGTTGCTCGTTGAGACTAGGCTTTCTGGCTGCGGTGCAGCCACGCCGTTTGCCGGGACGATAGAAATTATGGAGGTGTGCTCGGGGCCGAGGTCAGTTAGGCCTTGAAGCATGCTTTCCCGCATTTTTTCCCTTACCCTGCTAGTTACGTCGAGTGTGGTGCTGCTGGCGGCTGCGGAGCGAAGGCCGAATATCGTCCTGATTTTCGCGGACGACCTCGGGTATCGCGACACCGGGTTTACGGGTTCTACGTTTTTCGAAACGCCGCACTTGGATCAACTCGCCAAGGCCGGGATGATATTCGATCAAGCCTATGCCGGAGCTGGGAATTGCACGCCAAGTCGCGCTGCTCTGCATTCTGGGCAGTATTCGCCCCGCACCGGAGTGTATGCCGTGGGACGGACGGATCGCGGGCCGAAAGAACTCCAACGGTTGATCCCTATTCCGAATAGAGAGGACTTGGCGCTCGAAAATGTCACGCTTGCAGAGGCGCTCAGGGCTGGGGGCTATGCGACAGGACTTTTTGGGAAGTGGCACTTGTCGGGTGACGCCCAGGTAACACCGCAGCAGCAAGGCTTCGACGTGTATTTTGATTCGAGATCACCANNCGAATAAGCGACGGGATGAACCCGATGACCCTAAAGGCATCTACTCCCTAACCCGTGCCGCTATCGATTTCATGAGAACGCAGCGCGATAGACCTTTTTTTGCGATGATCTCGCACCATGCAGTTCATGGAGCGTTGGAAGCGCGGCCGGAAAGTTTGCAGCGGTTTAAGCAGAAGGCCGAGCGCGCCTCACAAGGCGATGCTCTGTATGCGGCCTGTGTCTACGATCTTGATGATGCCGTGGGCGTAGTTATCCAAGCCTTACGGGATTTGGGAATCGAAGACGACACGCTCGTGATCTTCACTTCGGATAATGGCAGCACCCCACGCTCCTCACAGGAACCACTTCGTGGCAACAAGGGATGTTACTATGAGGGAGGCATTCGTGAGCCTTGGATCGCCTATTGGCCAGGCAAGATTCAGCCTGGATCTCGCGTTTCCGTGCCGGTGATCAATCTCGACCTTTACCCCACATTCTTGGCCGCGGCCGGAGTGAAGATCCCCGAAGGAAAAGTTTTGGACGGGGTGAGCCTTCTTTCGATTTTCACCGGCAAAAGTGAGGGACTTTCTCGTGAAACGATTTTCTGGCATTTCCCTGGGTATTTGGATGATCCGGTGCCAAGGGGACGTGATCCAGTTTTTCGGACGCGACCAGTGACGGTGATGCGCTCTGGCAACTGGAAGCTACATTTTTATCACGAAGAGTGGCAACTGGATGGAGGCCGTGCCTCACTGTCTACCAACAACGCGGTCGAACTTTACGATCTCGATCGTGATCCCGGTGAACGCGATGACTTAGCCGTCAGTCGCCCTGAGGTGCGCGACCGACTAGTGGGGTCTATGTTGGCTTGGATAGACTCCACCGACGCTAAACTACCGACCGAACGAAATCCGACTTACGATCCGCATACTAAGCCCTCTCGGGAGAAACGTGGAAAGACTCGTCTCGATGAATAGGTCCGCTCGCGGCAAACGTTTTATGACACGCACTCGTTCCTCTCTTTTCTTCCTTCTGCTTACCGGAACTACCCTGTGGGCGGCGCCGTCGCCCAACATCATCTTTATTCTTTGCGACGATCTTGGTTTTGGAGACACCGGTCCCACCTACCAAAATCAGCGAGCGGCGCGAGCGGATCGAGGATTGCCTTCATTTGCCACCCCACACCTGGATCGACTGGCCGCGGAAGGCGTGCAGTTGAAGAACCACTACACGGCGGCTCCGGTGTGCGCACCGTCCCGAGCCTCGTTTCTTTTAGGTCAGACGCAAGGGCATGCCAACGTTCGAGACAACCAGTTCGACAAGGCGCTGGCGGATACCCACACCGTTGCGTCGGTGTTGAAAGCAGCTGGTTACGCCACGGCAGCGGTCGGAAAGTGGGGATTGCAGGGTCGTGCGGATGGACGCCCCAGTAGACCTGAGGACAAGGCGGCTGAAATGCCAGGTGGATCCGCAGCTTCGTGGCCCGCCTATCCGACGCGACGTGGATTTGATTTTTACTATGGTTATGTTCGTCATCGCGACGGACACTTTCATTATCCTAAGGAAGATCAGCGGGAAGTTTGGGAGAATTAAAACGAAGTTTCTTCCGGCTTGGACCTTTGCTACACCACGGACCTTTTTACTGCTCGGACAAAAAAGTGGATCGTCGAGCATCAGCAAAGCAAAGCGAAACAACCCTTTTTCGTCTACCTCGCGTTCGATACCCCCCATGCCAAGCTGGAGCTCCCACCTTGCCCTTATCCTGGAGGGGGTGGTTTGACCGGAGGTGTTCAGTGGACCGGAAAGTCGGGCACTATGATCAACACCGCCGCTGGACAGCGAGATGGTTGGATGGATCCTGAAATCGCCCGTCAGACGTGGGATCACGACCGAAATCCTTCGACGCCCGAGGTGAGCTGGCCGGACGTGCAGAAACGCTATGCGGCTAGCGTTCAACGTATCGATGATGCCGTAGGCGATTTGCTGCAGTTACTCAAGGATCTCAAACTCGATGAAAACACCGTGGTTATCTTTACCTCAGATAACGGTCCATCGAAGGAATCTTATCTGAAAGAAGCCTACGACCCGACATTTTTTTCTGGATACGGTGATTTCTCCGGAATCAAGCGGGACACCCTGGAGGGAGGCATTCGCGAGCCGGCATTGGTGCGGTGGCCTGGGCGGATATCGGGGGGGCGGATCGANNGTTGTTAACCGGTATGGGCAAACGGGGGCCGAGCGCGATCTATGTCGAGTATTTCAATACTGCCAAATCGCCCGATTACACCGACTTTCCTCAAACTCATCGGGCTCGCGGTCGACAACAGATGCAATCCGTATGGGTCGACGGCTACATGGGGGTGCGCTATCGAATCCAATCTGCGACGGACGATTTTGAAATCTACGACGTCGAAACGGACCCGCGTCAGGCGCACGACCTCGGGCGGGATACCGCGATGGCGTCCCTGCAGGAAAAGATGAAGGCGCGCGTTCTCCAGATGCGCCGTCCGGAGGCTTCGGCTAAGCGGCCGTATGACGACGCGGTGATTCCTGGTGTCGCGCTGCCTCCCGAAGCCCAGCCTGGGTACCTCGCCGCGGCAACTTACTCTGGGGCGTGGNNCCTTCCTGATTTCCGGCTGCTTGCAGCGCGTCAGCGCCGAATGATCACGAGTTTGGAGACGGCGCTCCCTGAGGGAGGAGCGGCGACGGGACTTGCCGTGACCGGATGGTTTCATGCGAACACCTCAGGACGTTACACCTTTCAGGTAGAGAGCGACTCTGGTGCCACGGTTTTCTTCCATGAGGCGAGACTCATTGACGGTGATGCTCAAGGTTCAGCCGAGTCGGTCTCGGCCAGTATTTACCTAGCGCAAGGTTGGCATCCGCTGCGCATCTACAGCCGCCACGAGGGTAAACAGCCCCGACTCAAGGCCTCCTATACGGCGCCCGACGGGCATGCGCACACGCTCTCGGGAACCGTACTCGCGGGTTCCAAAGGGCCGTGATTCACCGAGAGCGTTATGGATGTGATCAAGCGCTGAGGTAGCGCCGGACCCAATTTAGTGCTGCGATTTTCATCGAAGACAACCTGATGATGTTTACCTATTCGACCAATAGCTGCGCCGTTTTGACCGTGTTTGTGGCAAGTGTGCTTTTCCACAGCGGGTGCGGACCTCGTTCGGATAACGCCATGGAGAAAGCTGCGGAAGCGAGGGCGGCTGTGCCGGCAAAACCGTCGCCCTCAAATGACCAAGACAAGCTCCGCGGACGCTGGCTTCGAGAAGACGGAGGCTATGTTCTCGCCGTCGGCGAAATTGATGCTGAGGGGCGAGCTCAGGCGTCGTATTTCAACCCCTCTCCAGTCAAGGTGGCTTGGAGCCGAGTCGTGCCTCGCGATTCCCGCCTATCCCTCCTGGTGGAACTGCGCGACACGAACTATCCCGGTTGCCTTTATACCTTAAACTACGATTCCCGCTTGGATCGGCTGACAGGCACCTACTTTCAAGCGCAGCTGCAAGAAACCTATCAGGTCGAGTTCACCCGCGAACGGTAAAAAATCTCGACCGTCAGCTCTTGGAATGGGGGTGGGTCACTCCACGTAAACGTAGTAAGCTCCGCATAGCTCCTTGCCTTCGGCGTCATAGAACCAAGTCTGGATAGATACGGGGCCCGGATTGAGATGTGGAAGAGAGAAGCTAGCCCCATCTGCTTGAGGGTCTACCGTCTGAGTATGATCGAAGAAGATGGCGTCACCGTGCGAAATTTTTAGCCGAGCCGAGTGAATCGGTAGAGCAGTACCCAGGAGAGGCTGATTGTCTTGGGCGTTGAGGATAGGGTGGCGCAAGCGGGAAGACAGATTCGTCTCGTCGGCCAGCTCACGCGGCCAACGTCGCAAATCGAAGTGGAAGGTGCCCGATCTTCCCAGTTCCACCGTATGGACTCGNNAGGTGGTCGGCTCTTGCGGCGCTCCAAGGATCGGACGTACCGGAGTCTCGCTGTTGACCGTGACCGTCATCCACCAGCGTTCGTAAGCCGCTTTCAATTCGCCGACGATAGCCGGATGCTGCTCGTGAGGGAGAGGCTGGGACTGCTTTTCGTCCGCGAGAACGTCGAAGAGCTCCCAGGGTTGGCCGTTGGTCCCTGAAACTAGCCGCCACTTGTGCATTAGAGCGCCGCGGGCGTCGATGGCGTCTTTCATCACGGATGCTTGGCGATACTTTTTGAGTGTATCCAGACGTTGGTTATCCATCACGATGACCCGCGAGGGATCAAAGTGGGTCCCGGATACGAGCAGAGGACTGAGGCTGCGTCCATGAAGAGCTAGAGAGGCGGGTCGAGCGGACAAGTGGTCAGAGGCTCCTNNGAGGAAACGGATCCACCCACACCGCCAGCAGGCCAACGGATGAAACAAGGCACGCGGTGTCCTCCCTCAAAGGGAGATGCTTTACCTGCCCGGAAGTGTGCAGACGCACTTCCATTGTCGGTGAGGAAAATCACGATGGTGGACTCCTCGATTGCTGCCGACTTCAAGAAAGCAAGCACTCGCCCCACTTGCTGGTCCAAGTGCTCTACGACAGCCTGCTGGTCGGAAATCCCCGGGCGACTCGCTGGCGGGCGATCATGAGGCAGGTGAGCGACATTGTACGCGAGGTAGGCGAAGAAGGGCTGTTGCAATGCCACCTGTTCCTCCATGAAGGCGATCGCTTGAGACGTGAAATACGTCGTAGCGTAAGTCGGAATGCCAGCGGAGCTTTTTTCTGGAATCGCTCTCGGCAGATCATCGACGAAGGCCACTGCGGGTGGAAGGTTTCGATTGCCCCAGAGATTGTGCTGTTGATCTGCGCCTCCTCCTCGAAAAACGATGGAGTGATCGAATCCGCGATCACGCGGACGGAATGGGTAGCTGTCGCCTAAATGCCACTTCCCAAACACTGCGCTCCGGTAACCCGCGGGNNTATTTCATCCGTGCGCAGAAAGTAACGCCCGAGGATGGTGTGCCATACCCCTGTAGCATTGCTGTAGCGTCCCGTCAGCAAAGAGGCCCGGGTCGGGGAGCAGGTAGGTGAGACATGGAAGTCCGTTAACCTCACGCTGGTCCGAGCAAGGGCGTCGATTGCCGGTGTTTGGGCACCTGCGGGATTGAAATAGCTGAAGTCATTCCAGCTGAGATCATCGGGCATGATGATTACAACATTTGGGGGTGCACTTTGGAGCAGTGCGGGAAACGAAAGGGTGATTCCCAGCAGAACACCGATGATTCTCAGCGGTAACGTCGAAGGCCGTCTGACACGCGAGTCGNNAGCTGCGAAGAAGGTGGGGGAGGACCGCAAGCGCATGAGGACGAAGGTGGTGCGTTCTTTTCTCTTTGGCACGGCAAATTCATCTCGGTTTGGGATGGATCCTTCGGGCTGAAGTCGGGTGCGGGGATGCGCGAGTTCTTGAGCTGAGGGAGGAGGTGAGCAAAAATGGCGATGCTTCGATGTCCTTTCATACCCCCTCTTTCACATTCGTAGGTAGATTTCAGTCATGGCATGCATCCACCCGAATGCTCCTGGCATTTTTCTTTCTGCTCCCGTCGATGCTCGCTTGGGCGAAAGAACGAAGAGCGGAGCCGGCTGCGACTTCCAGACCACCTAATGTCCTTTTTATCGTAGCGGACGATCTCGGTATCGGCGATCTCGCTTGTTATGGAAACCCTTACGTCTCCACCCCTCGGCTCGATCGGTTGGCTGCAGAAGGTATCCGTCTGACCGACTACTATGCCGCCTCGCCACTCTGTGCGCCTTCTCGTGCCGCACTATTGACTGGGCGCTACAACCACCGAACCGGGGCGGTGGATGTCTCCAGTAATCGAGGTATTGATCGAATCGCGCTCTCCGAAAAGACGTTTGGCGATTACTTTCGGCACGCACGCTACGCGACCGCGTTGATCGGGAAATGGCATAATGGGTTGTATCATCCCCGCTACTTGCCGCACGAACGCGGGTTCGACTTATTCTATGGGTTCGCCAATGGAGGGCACGACTATTGGCAATGGCATTTGATGAGGAATGGACAGACGGAGAACGCTGACGGGCGCTACCTCACCGACGCACTCACGGACGAAGCGATCGCCTTTGTGGAGAAAAACCGCGACCGCCCTTTCGCCCTCTTTTTAGCTCATCCGGCACCTCATTCTCCCTTCCAGGCTCCTCAGGCATTGATCGATGCGTATCTGAAGAAAGGAGAGGGAAAGTACGGAAGAGCGGTGGCGACGATCTACGCGATGATCGAAGCCATGGATACCGGAGTCGGTCGGGTGCTCGATCGATTGGAGGAACTGGGACTGCATGACGACACCTGGATTGTGTTTACAAGCGACAATGGAGCTATCCTGGGAAACAGTGGAGAGTTTCCAGGGGAAAGCACCGATCGTTTTCACGGCCCATTTCGTGGCAATAAGGATACGGTTTTTGAACAAGGCATCCGAGTTCCCGCGATTGTCTCCTGGCGCGGCAAGCTTCCGTCTGGAGCCTTGCTGTCGACCCCCGTGCACGGCTGTGATTGGCTTCCTACATTTCTGGCGAACGTCGACCGTCCTCTCTTGGATTCCGGGAAACCGTTCGATGGCGAAGACGTCACAGCGTTGCTCAAAGGCCAGAGGGTGGTCGGACTCGAAAACCGGGCGCTGCCGTTTCCAAAAAATCGCTACACACCCGTGGCCCATAGCAATGCAGCGTTACGCAAAGGGCCTTGGAAGTTGGTGTGGCCGGCGGTGAAACCAACTCAACAGAAAGACAACGTTCGGGATGGTCCTTCCTATAACCGGGGAATTGTTTACCCCCATTGGGAGATGCCATTGGATCCCGAGATACCTTTGCACGCCTCTACGGAAAGTCTTTCACCGCAGCTGTATCATCTCCCTGACGATCCTTCGGAATCGGTGGACCTCGCCGCGCGGCACCCTGAGACAGTCAGGGCCTTGCAAGCTGACTACGACGCTTGGTTCGCGGCGGTGTCTGCCGAATGGACTCTGGCCAACCGCGAGGTTCGTGAAGAGGACACCGTTTACTGGTCTGATCGTTCACCTCCTGATCCGCGGGTGCTTTTTGCCGACTTCTGGAGGTGGCAAGGGACTGGGAAGGATCCTGAAAAGGACGACCCGTTGACGGTTTTCCGTGGGTACTGGAGCTATCCCAAGAAGTAGGGCTGAGTCGTGTGCAGCTCTCGGAAAAGCGAAGAGTTGCCGATGGAGAGGACGTTGTTTTTGTAGTCGGCGTGTTCTCAGCGCATTTTTTCTTATGTCTATTTCTCGCTCCCGGTACGTAGAGGTGCTGATCTGCTTCTTGGGTGTGGGTGTGACGATCGTTGCCGGTGGATGGGTTCTCGGGGTGATTGTCTTTGGAGTCCACTCACTCGCACTGCAGATTGGACTTGGGGTTGCGTTGGTTTCCTCTGGAGTGGCCTGCGCGAGGCTGACTCGGGGTCACCGTGCTTGGAAACGGTGGCTGGTTGGGGCCGGAGCGATTTTGCTTTGGGCGTCGGTGCTGGGTGGGTCGGTGCGACCCAAAAATAGTCGTGCTTGGGTGGCAGAGGCCGAGAAGACACCTTGGGCTGAAATTTCGGGTGATGTCGTTACGTTACATCACTATCGCATCTTTGATTGGACAGATTCGGGCGAGGTGGGAGAATCCCGTTGGCTCACCCGCTCTTTCCGGCTCTCGGAACTTCGCCATGTCGATTTCTTCATGGTGTATTGGGGATCTCCGCACATCTGTACAACCATGGTGAGTTTTGACTTCGGGCCTGATGGCCGTGTTTGCGCCTCCGTCGAGGCGAGACGCGAGGTGGGGGAGTCGTATTCTCCGTGGGCAGGGATGTTTCGCGGTTATGAATTATACTACGTTCTCGGCGATGAGCAGGATGTGGTCCGCCTGCGGACTGAGGTACAACCCGACAATCATGTTTATCTCTTTCGCCTCCCTGCGACGCCAGAGGCTGCGCGTATCCAGTTTTTAGATTACGTGCGAAGTATCAATGAACTTCGTCACGAGCCCGCCTGGTACCATTCTGTGGTGACGAATTGCACCACGGTCATTCGACAACATGTGAAACCCCTAGGATTAAAAAATCCTTGGAGCTGGCGAATTCTCCTCAACGGACATCTGGATACCTATTTGTATGAGCGAGGTTACTTGGATCGCTCCCTATCCCTTCCGGAGCTCAAGCAACGTAGCCTGCTGCAAAAGTTGCCGGAGTCAGTTCCCTTGACTTCGTTTTCTGATGAGATCCGACGCGGGCTTCCGGGCTTTGAGCTCGCTCACCACTCACGGTAGCTACCCGTGTCGAGTTTCGGCGGCTCGGACTAGCGTTTCAGGCGAAGTACGTGTGATGATGAGTGCACGCGCGGTCGGCGAACCATTCAGGCAACATGGATAACCGCCTTGCTAGATTTGGCTGTCATTGACGTGGGAAAGTTGTCTTTTGGAAAGAGGTTAACGAATTCGTTTGAAGGCGGGCTCCTGTTTGCTGCTCGACCTTGACCGCTGCGGATTCACACTAAGGTGGTGCTGCCAGCGACGAGTGGTCCAAGAATGGGGCCGGATCGTTGCTGTTGGTGTGTTTGTGTCTTTGCGTTGTTTTTAGTTTTCCCCTCATCGTATGCTTCGCGTTTTCTTGTTTCGTTTCCCTTGGCTTGTGCTGCTCATCGTTTTTAGCGCACGACTCGCCTTGGCTCAGTCAGCGACTCCCTTGTTTGACGGTGCTACCTTACGAGGGTGGGAAGGAAACACCGCAGTCTGGCGCGTAGAGGAGGGGGCGCTTGTCGGCGGGTCTCTGGAGGGAAACCCACGCAACGAGTTTTTAGCGACGACGCGTAGCTATAGAAATTTTGTACTCAAACTTGAATACAAGCTCGTGGGCACCGAGGGCTTTGTAAATGGCGGGGTGCAAATCCGGAGTCGCCGCATTGCTCAACCAGCTCATGAGATGAGCGGGTACCAAGCGGATATTGGGGCGGGATACAGCGGATTTTTGTATGACGAATCACGTCGTAAACGGGTATTGGCGGCGGCTGATAAAAAACGTGTGGAGGAGGTCGAAAAGCCGGGAGAGTGGAATCGCTACGAGATACGGTGCGAGGGACCACGGGTGCAGCTGTTTATCAATGGAAAGCAGACCGTTGACTACACGGAACGGGAACCAGGAATTGAGCAGGAAGGGCTCATCGCGCTGCAGATTCACGGGGCCTGTAAGGCGGTGATTTCATTTCGCAATGTTACATTGGTTGAGCTGCCGGATGATTTGGTTCCAACAGAAGCGGAAATTCTAAAACGGCTCTCTTCGAACGTTGACTCGGCATTGTCGATTACCGCCTCGGGGACAGAGAAATCGAGTGCCGTGGAGGGNNGCAATGCTCAGCCAAGCCTTTCGAGCGAGCCGTCCTCGGTTTCGTCCGATGGCTTGGGAGGGAGATACCGTGTTTAAGCAGTGGCGCGACGCTCAGTTTGGGACGTTAACACAGCAACTGGAGGCAGTGGGAGCGACTCATGCCCTGGTTCAATTTGGCGGCGTGGAAGCCCTTGATGATACCGTATCGTTGGACGATTTTGTGTCGGCTTTTGAAAACTATCTTAGGGATATCCCTTCGACGGTGAGCGTCGTCTTATTGTCTCCCACCCCCGTGGAAGGTCGAGTTGTCGGAACAGATCAGGCGGAGCGCTCCAACGCACGTCTCGCTCGGTACACGCAGGCGATCGCGGCGCTCGCTGAGCGGAATGGGCGGGGATTCGTCGATGTCTTCCATCCTCTTCTCGAATGGGAAAGGAGGGGTGAGCGCTTTACTGAAAATGGACTCCATCTCTCCGCAGTTGGTCAACTTGAGGTGGGGCGGCAGTTGACTCGGCATTTGGGCGGTTCGGTCCCCAAGGATTGTGTTTGGCCAGAGCTGCTGGCAGCGATCTCGGAGAAAAATCGCATTTGGTTCGAGTGTTGGAGGCCCGCCAATTGGCCTTTCGCATTTGGGGATCGGGCGACCCAGCCTTATGGACGCGCGTTTGGCGAGCAGCCGAGTCTGCGGGAGTTATTTGCACTTCAAGGAGAGCGTGTGACTCAGGAAGAGCGCAGAATCGAGGCCATCATGAAGGCCGGACCTCAACCCTCGCCGCTGACCCCTGCGGAGGAGTTGGCAACGTTTACGGTGGCCGATGGCTTCGCGGTCACTCTTTTCGCCGATGAAAGCATGGGAGTGGTCAAACCGACTCAAATCGCCTGGGACGAGCGGGGGCGCCTTTGGGTGGCATGTGCTCCCACCTATCCTCAACCGCTTCCGGGAGTTCGGCCGGGAGACTATATCTTGATTCTTGAGGACACCGATGGTGACGGGAAAGCGGATCGCTCGCAGACGTTTGCGCGTGGACTTTCGATGGTGTTGGGTTTGGAGCCGGGCGCGGGAGGTGTGTATGTGTGTGACTACGATCAGTTGGTGCACCTCCGGGATACAGACGGCGATGGCATGGCGGATGAGCGTCGAGTCCTCCTGTCGGGGTTTGGTGTAGGCGATACCCACCAGATGATTAACTCCCTTTCTCATGGTCCCGATGGCAGCCTCTGGTTCTCACAAGGGTTTCATGCCTTTTCACGCATCGAGACTCCTTATGGCTTGTCGATTCTGGAGAAGGCGGGGCTCTGGCGTTATCGCCCCCGTACCCAGACCTTAGATTCTTTTTTCAATGGGGGAAAGGCCGGGTATAATTGCTGGGGTGTGACTTTTGATGACTACGGTCAGATGTTCCACAAGTCCGGCGACCGCCCCGCAGGGTATTACTCCACTCCAGGGCTCATTCGTTTGTCCAACCCAGACGACTATCATCCCACGGGGGCGCTTTTTGCCACCGACATTAAGACTACCGCAATCGAGCTTTTGGGTTCCGACTCTCTACCGGAAGACCTACAGGGATGTGCTGTGATCGCGGGTTATTTTGGTAACGTGGTGGAGCTTCACCGAATTCAGGATGATGGATCCGGCTTTAAAACGGAGCAGCTCCCTAAGCTAGTGAAGTCCAGTTCACGTGATTTCCGTCCCGTGGACGTCGCCGGTGGACCAGACGGAGGCATTTATTTGGCAGATTGGTACAATCCTGTGATTGGGCACTACCAAGCGAGTTATGCGGATCCGGCTCGAGACAAGTCTAGAGGCAGAATTTGGCGGATCGCTTCAACCCGCCATCCACCGCAAAAAAAACCGGCATTGGCGGATCTGAATACGTGGGAGTTACTGGAGATGCTGCGTTCGAATGAGCGCTGGAGTCGCACGCAGGCAAAGAGGGTACTCTTCGAGCGATCGCGAGACGAAGTGGTTCCAGAGGCGGTGCGTTGGTGGCGACACCTGGACCCTTCAGGCGCCGATATTGGTCGTCTATGGGTAGAAGTCGCCGGCGTTTTCCAAGCGCATGGGGCTGTGCAGGCTGACCTAGTTAACGCACTTTTAAATTCTCGAGATTTTCGAGTCCGTGCTTACGGAACTCGCGTGCTTGGCGACTGGTGGAGCGAGCTTTCTCAGCCCAAAAATCTTCTGGAGCAGAGGCTACAAGATGAACATCCCCGCGTGCGCCTTGAAGCAGTTGTGGCCGCAGTTGAGGCGAAAGGATCAATCTCTCCGGCGATGATCGTGAAGGCGGTGGACCGCTCTTCTGATCGGTTTCTTGATTATGCGGTGGTCCAGGCTTTGCGTGCCTTGGAGACAGCCTGGCGTCCCGCTTTCGCTGGCGACTCGTATCGTTTTGCCCGGATTGAACCTTATGCGTCGCTTTTTCGGCGTGCTGCGCTGCAGGATTTACCAGCTGAGCATCCAGGTCGTCTGGTCTATGAGAACGCTTGCCTCAATTGCCACCAACCTGATGGTGCCGGTCTCGCAGGGGTGTATCCACCCCTTCGTGACAGCATTGCCGTTCAGGGTGATCCTGATCGTGTAATCAGAATCGTTCTCCATGGATTGAACGGAGCTCTACAGGTGGGAAAAGAAAACTTCGGAGGAGCAGGGATAATTATGCCGCCCTCGGCATTGAATGACCGTCAGGTGGCCGACGTGTTGACCTATCTAAGAAGCCATTTTGGAAATCAGGCGCCTGCGGTTTCACTCGATACGGTTTCACGAGTTCGTAGTGCCTATTCCGCACGCACACGCCCTTGGACCGTTGCAGAATTGAATGAGATCGAGGCGGCGAAAACGGATTCTGCACCTCGTTGAAGTGGGTTCCAGCAAATGAGTAGGTTGAAGCTCACGCGGGGTGTGGGGACGCTGCGAGTGATCTTACTGGACTCGTGGTTTTCCAGGCTGGTGGTTAGAGTCTAGTTTTTCCAGCGTTGGCAGGATGTGGTTCTCGAAACAAGTTGGACAGACAGAGTGGCTGAAGCGACTACCGGTGCGTTGTCCGATGTAGGCCTCTATTTTCTGCCAATAATTTTTGTCGTCCCGAATGTTTTTGCAGTAGGAGCAGATGGGAATGAGTGACTCGAGCGCTTGGATGCGTTCGGTGCAGTCGAGAATGCGGTGAGCAACGTGAAGACGCGAACGCAGTTCACGCAGGCTGCCTGGTTTACTGAGGAAGTCATCTACGCCTGCAGTCAAAGCGGTCTCCTCATTTTCTTCGGTAGCAGACAGATTGGTGAGCAGAATAAAGTAAACATACCGCGAGAGTTCAGAGCGGATACGGCGGCAAAGTTCCAACCCGTCCATCACTGGCATGGCCCAATCGCTGATGACCGTTCGTATGGGTTCTCTAGCGAGAATTCCCCAGGCCGCTTGCCCGTTTTGGGCGGTGACCACGTCGTGTCCTAAAGAACCCAAGGTGCCTTTAAGGATTAACGACGTGATGGGATCGTCTTCGACGAGCAGCAGTTTCATGAAGGTGAGGATGTGGCTGCTAGATCTTTTTCGACCGCTCTCCAGGCTTCTTCAACGTGGCGGAGCGCTTCGGGAATAGAGTCCCAGGATTTGCCTTTTGTGATCGTTTCCAAAGTTTTCAGTTTGTGATTCAAGGTGTTTGCTCCGACACTTGACGCCCCTCCGGCCAGGCGGTGGGCGAGGTGAATGAGTTCCTCATATCTCGCTTCGCGGGAAAACGTGTTGAGCGCGATCAGCTGGTCAGGCATTTTGGCGGCATATTCTCCGATCGCTTCTTCCCAGAGTGAGCCTTCGCCTGGTGTGGAACGAGGGATAGCGCGTAATTGAGCTCGCTGCGTCTCGTTCCAGATGGGATCGCGTGTCGCAGCAATAGGAGCTGGGGTGTTCGCTAAGGTGACGGCATCGGCGATTAGCCCGAGACGCAGGAAAACGCGCTCCAGTGCATCGCGGTTAATGGGCTTCGCAGCGTAGTCATCCATTCCTGCGGCGATACACTGGTGACGATCTTCGGGCATAGCCGAGGCCGTGAGCGCGATGATCGGAATGCGATGATTGATTCCTGGAACCTCGCCCGAGCGTATCCGTTTTGTCGTTTCGTATCCGTCCAACTCTGGCATGTGACAATCCATCAGAACGGCGTCGAAAGTTTGATGGGCGAGGGCTTCCAGCGCAATTCGTCCGTTGCCGGCGATCTCCACTTGATGACCGACCTGTTCGAGCATTTTCCGGGCGACGAGTTGGTTGACTTCGTTGTCGTCGGCCACCAGCAGACGGAGGCGACCGACCGGGTTGGGGGAACGCGGATCCGTCGTGCCTGTTGAGGTGTGCCGTCCCAAGGCCTGAAGTACCGAACGGATCATGGGAACTTCACGCACCGGCTTGATGAGAGCCGTCTGAAATCCGGCGTCGAGTGCCTCCTTCCATGCCTGAGGTACGGGAGCACCGAGTAGAATCAGGGGCGTAGTCACCAACGTGGCATCTTCGCGGATCGCGCGGGCTAGACCTAGGCCATCCAGGCCGGGCATGTATCGGTCGATGAAGGCGAGATCGTAAGGACGGCCAGCAGCCGCGCTGCCACTTAGGAGAGCGAAGGCATCCTCGGCGTTGCCGACGCTGTCGGTTGACATACCGAAACGCAGGAGTTGCCTCGAGAGCACCTCACGGCTGGCTGGGTTATCATCTACGATCAGAGCGTGGAGGTTCTCAGGCCACTCAGTGGCGGGCGCGGGAGGAGAGAAGGGGCTTTGTGGCAGATGAAGTTCAAACCAGAAGGTGGAGCCGGGCCCTTCGTGGCTTGTGACCTCGATCCTGCCGCCCATCAGTTCGACCAATTGACGACAGATGGC
>DKKJ01000430.1:10207-16376 GCA_002455175.1 Opitutaceae bacterium UBA6669 | reverse complement strand
AGACTGTTCCAGGTTATGGGTTAGGTCTAAATCTTGCCCGAGAGTTGGCTCGATTGCATAAAGGAGACTTGATTTTGATCTCTTCTGGAGGCGATTGGACGCTGTTCGAGCTTAGGTTAGGACGATTGCCAGGGGGCCAAGGGACTCAGGGGAGGCATCCGATATGACGCGCGCGAGATTATGGGTGTNNATGACTATTTTGATCAGCTTTCAGCGCGGCTCTCCGGTAGTTTTGCCAAGGACAAAGTCGCCGGAAAAGTGAGTATGGTGATGGATCTAGAAGTCTACACGCCGACGCCGCCCGCCTCCAGCCTCGTCTACACCGAGCGCGATTTCTTGGTCAACCCACGCTTAGCCGTTTTTCTAGATGCACAGGTGGGAAATCGTTTCTACTTTTTCTCTCAGGCTCGCCTTGATCGAGGGTTTGATCCTGCGGATCGAAGCCTGACGGCGAGGGTTGACGAGGTAGCGCTCCGGATAGCCTTGCGAGAGGATGCGACCCTCAACTTGCAGATTGGACAATTTGCTTCGGTGATCGGGGCTTGGATACCACGACATGGCTCTTGGGCGAATCCGTTTGTGACGGCGCCGCTTCTCTACGAAAACTTAACGGGGATCTGGGATTCTGCTGCAGCCCGTTCAGCGGATGTGCTCCTCAGTTGGTCGCATGTGAAGCCTGCTTCCGTTTCCGAGTACGCAGACAAACACCTGCGGCTCCCGGTGGTGTGGGGGGCAAGTTATACGACGGGCGCTGCACTTTCCGGAACCTGGAGGAAGGTAGACTACGTTCTTGAGGCCAAAAACGCCGCGCTGTCGTCTCGCCCTGACTCTTGGCGACCCAGTCGCGGAAGTTGGCGTCACCCGTCGACGAGCGGTCGTTTGGGCTATCGGCCCAACGTGATGTGGAACCTAGGGCTTTCTGCGAGGACCGGAGTGTACTTGCTGCCCGAAGCGGAAAAGACTCTTCTTCCAGGGTATCGGCTAGGAGACTACCGTCAGCGCCTCCTCGGCCACGATACGAGCTTTGCCTGGCGCCGATGGCAACTCTGGTTCGAGTGGGCCAAGGCCTGGTTTGAGATTCCACGCGTGGGTACGGTCCATACGAACACGGGGTTTATCGAGGCGAAGTATAAAGTGGCGCCCCAGTGGGCACTAGCCGCCCGAGTGAATCGACAGACATTCAGCCACCTGCAGGACAAGGAAGGGAGATCGTGGACCTGGAGTCGAAACCTCTGGCGGTACGACGTGTCNNTTGGGTCGGGCAACTGACTCTACGATTCTGACGAAGAGCGGTAGTCACTCACGCCTGCGGGACCACTCGGTGAGGAGGCTCTGGGAGGGTGTTTTGGCGAGGGTAGTAACAGAGCTGTTACGGTTGCGCGCTTTTCGGGAGAAGAGGTTTCGCAGAACCTCCTGCTGCGGCCTAGCGTGATGTCGAGTTGATGCGAATCTCGGTTGTTATGAAATTCTCCTTTCTATCTGCCCATCGTTTTTCTCACCTGAGCTTTCCCACTACGGTACTTCTGGCCTTGTTACAGCGAACGCCGGTTTTACCATGGATCAATGCTTTGGAACGAATCGGCGCAAGCTCGCCGGTGGCGTCCTTACTTCGATCCGCCTTTGTCGGGGTAGGGGCGTTGAGTGCTGTGCACACGTTAGCAGGTGCTACCGAGTTGGTCAGCTCTTCACCGTCTCCGTTTCCCGTCTCTGTCGGTAGTCCCGTCACCGTAGCTTTTTCCATCTCAGGAACCACTTCAGGCGCCGATTTTTGGAGTGTGGAGGGCACTCCGCCTCCAGGCATGGCCTTTTCTGGTCTTTCTTCGGAAACCCTTCTTCTCTCGGGGACCCCAACGACCCCTGGAACGTACGAACTCACGTTGACGGCCAATGACGCGATCGGGGGATCCACACCGGGCTACCGCTATACCGTGGTTGTCAACGGAGCCGCCAGTGTGGCGCCTGGCTTTACTAGTCAACCGGGAAGCATGGTCGTGCCGTTTGGAGGAGCAGCAAACTTTTTGGTGGGCGTGACGGGTACACCCACGCCTTCGCTCCAGTGGCTTCGAAATGGGCAAGTAATCTCCGGAGCGACCTCTGCGACGTTCAATAAAACGAGCATTAGTCCGGCGGATGCGGGCGTGTATTCTTTGCGCGCTACGAACTCAGCAGGTGAAGCGACGAGTGATCTCGCTATCCTGGGCGTGCAAACCAGCGAGCTCTTTGTAGGAGGGGGATTTTCCGATCCAGCCTGGCGCTCGATTCCTCATCAAAATGGGAACGTTTACACCCAAATTCTTCTGACGGGTCCCGCGGTCACGGTCACGGCTGACACCGGTAAGGTGACGCGGGTTTCTTACATCGACCTCCAAGGAGATATCGTCCAACTCGAGTTTTCAGGGAGTGGGACGATGACCATCACGCTGGAAAACGCGACTGGTCCAGCGGCGCCTGAGAATTACAATCAGAGTATTCAGTACATGAAAGGGCATGCCACGGTGGTCATTCAGGGAGCTTCGGCGAACACCTTCTTTTCCGCTTTTTCGGTCGGATCGCTCACGTCAGCCAATCAAGCCCTCTTCAAGCCCGAGATTGCCTCNNTTAGTCATTCATAGCGCGACAGGAAGTTTCGGCGGCCTTTTTATGGGTAACGTCGGTTTCAATGACCGGAGTGGAGTTACTGGCATTTATGCTCCTGGGGTCGTAGTACAGAACAACATCCGTCTTCACGGCATTCAGGCCTTCGACTCCGCCCGCCCCGTGCTGGTCTTCGGCGGAACGGCTAATGCCGAGAACGGCCTGCNNGGCCTGCGTATTTTGGGCACGGACATGGAGCAACCCAACGGTCGCGCAATTGAGCTACGTGGAATTAACCGCGTGATCATGTCAGCAGGAACCGATTCACATGGCAGACTTGAGCCTGCAAAAGCCAACAAAGCGAAGTACGAAACGTCTGGAACAGAGGTGACTCAGCTCGTTGTGGTCAATCCCTAGAATCGGAGCGCGCTTGAACGTCTCGAGCGTTATTCGGTGCACGCTGACGCTGGGACTCATGGGAGGTGAGTTTTTGCGCATTTCCTGAGGCCCAGATGTCGGAGACGGGATAGACGCTGAGGCTTTCCATGATCGAGGTGCCAGCGTTTTCCACTGAAAGGGAAGGACCGACATCGGTGTGGAGTGATCCAGCGGCGTAGGCGGCCTGGCCTTGATTCCAAAAACACTCCACAATGCCTCGGTCGATAAGAATCCGGATATCTAACGTAGGGCTTGGGGCGAGAACCACGGTCTTATTGGCAAAGGTGAGTCGACGGGTTTTGGGATCGTATTCCCAAACGAGAGAGCGGACTTGAATGCGAAGGGGGTTTGAGAAGTCCGGTCGGATTCGCAAGGTGGCGTCGACCCCGGCTTCTTTGGGAATAATTTCGAGTCGCCGGTTTGCTTCCTCTGTGGGCATAGCCCTCGTTTCTAGCAACGGCGCCCCACGGAGTGTTTTTAATGCATCAATCGGCTCGAAGTGGAGAACGTCGACTCCTTGAAGGGCGCGAAGCGACAGACGGAGTGGAACGGTGGCGCATTGATTGAAAGGCTCTTGAGGAAACTGTGTCCCGCGTGCCCAAGCCATCATGATGATCTCCTCGCGAGGTGCATGCATGAAGGTCAGGGCTCCGTAGAAGTTGGGTCCCTGATGCGCGGCTCGGGGAAGGGTGAGAGGAGTGAAGGATTTGCCGTCGAATTCACCGAGTTGATACGCGGAGGGAAGGGAGACATCGCCAGGCCCCGGTTTCATAGCGGTGCGGTAATACCCATAGAGCACCCACACGGGTTTCTTGGTTACGGCCGAAGTCATGGGTAGGAATTCTGGACATTCGTACCAATGAGGAATGTGTCCGACACGCTCCCAGGTCACGAGGTTCTCGGAACGAAAAATGCCATAGCCTTCGGGAGTGCTGGCCGTGGGATCTACGTACAGCAGCATGATGTAGTGCTGGGAGGCATCGTGCCAAAAGACCTTGGGGTCACGATTTCCGCTGGGCACCACGGGATTCCCGGGATACCGATGCCAAGTGCGACCTCCGTCGGGACTCGTAGCGAGGTGTTGCGCATTGGGTTGAGTACCCGTGAAGAACAAGACCGGTGACGGGGTGGAAGAGGCCGTTGCAATTTCAGGCAATGCGCGTTGAGGCAAGAGGGCGGTTCCGGAGTAACAGTTGCCAGAGGCGTCCGGGTGGAGCGCGATGGGCCATTCTTCCCAGTGCACAAGATCACGGCTCACAGAGTGACCCCAGTGCATGTCGAATCCGGTGCNNCCCGGCGGTCGTGGGATTTGCCTGATAAAAGAGGTGATAGAGGCCGTCGTGATAGTAAGTTCCATTGACGTCGTTCATCCATCCCAGCCGAGGGCTAAAATGAAATCGGGGACGATGCGGCCCGCGATAAGACGTGGGCGAGCGCAGTTCAGTCCCATTCAGCACGAGTCGATCGAGAACGCCGGGATCAACCGATTTGAACCGTAAGGTGATCTCCTGCCCCATGTACTCGCTTAGATCATAGGAATACCAAAAATCGGGTGACTGGTCCGGAGGCGCAATTTCTAGGTGAACAAACCGAACCATAGCTCCCTTACTTTCAACCGTGAGTCGCTCGACGCCCGCCTTCCGACCGTCGGAGCGCTGCAAAAGCGGCAGTNNTGAGTTTGCGGCTGACTTCCAGCGCTGGTGCGGGAGTGACCGCGGTGGACGATGTAGCTGCTCGGGCCGGGGCGAGACCGCCTGCAGCGAGTAAGAGAACCAAGAGGAAACGGACTAGGGAGAGAGACGCCATGTCAGGACGCGGGGTCGTTCAGCGTGAGGAAGGTCGAGGCTCTACCTGCATTCCGTCATGGAAGATTTTTCAAATGGTGGAGGAAAGTCCTCCATCGACGTAGAGGATTTGTCCGTTGACGTATTCGGAAGCTGCTGAGGCCAGAAAGACAGCGGCGCCCACGAGCTCTTCCGGCTTACCCCAGCGACCGGCGGGTGTCCGCTTTTGAATCCACTGATTGAATTCAGGGTTTTCGACGAGAGGGCGCGTTAACTCGGTAGCGAAGTATCCCGGTCCAATCGCATTGACCTGAATCCCGTGAGGCGCCCATTCAGCCGCCATAGCCCGCGTGAGCATTTTCAAGCCACCTTTGGCGGCCGCGTAGGCTCCAGTCATCGGTCGACTGAGCTCACTCATGAGCGAGCAGATGTTGATCACCTTACCCCGCTTCTTCGATATCATCCCAGGGACGACAACCCGTGAGACCAGAAAGGCGCTGTTCAAATTGGTATCGATGACTTCGCGCCAAGCNNGCATTGTTGACCAGAATATCCACGGCTCCGTGTCGCTCTGAGAGCCCCTGCACAGCTTGTTTGATTTCGTCACTCCGCGTCACGTCGAACGGAAGCACCTCCACGGAGAATCCTTCGGCCTTAAACATTGCTGCTGTCTGCTTCAACTTACCCGCGTCACGGCCATTGAGAATCACCTGCGCACCGGCTTCGCAGAGGCCTCGGGCGAGAGCGAGTCCTAGTCCTTGGCTGGAGCCCGTCACCAATGCGACGCGGCCAGTGAGATCAAATCGAGCGAGATGGGTGGAGGTGGGCACGGGGAGAGTACGGCTCAAGAAACTTTTCCTCCTTTNNCGCCAGGCTTGCAGACGAGAGAGGGCAAGTGCATTCTCCTAGCGGATCAGCTGCTAGGCGATTGTGGTGTGCGACTTGATCTTTACCCTTATGATGCGACCTTTGACTCGATTGAAACGTGGGTCGACGCGTGCAAACTCGGTCGAGAACGAGCCTTGCCGGGGCGGAGGTGGGAATCATCCGTCTCATCCGTCGACTAAAGTCTTGGTACTGCGAGACGTGGGGCCTTTAGCGTCGGCGGTGTTCGTCCTCGCTGCGGTATTAGTCTTATTGAGCATGGGTTGCCGCTCGGCGGATACATCGACGCAGGTGCGAATGCCCCAATTTCATTCGAGTGACCTCGTTCCCGTCCGTTTTGCGGGGTATTCTGTAGCTGGCGGTTCATCGCAGGCTTCGTCTTTCTGGCCGAAGGTGTTTGTTGGCCGAGCGGACGCCTCTGCATCACTCAGGATCGTCAGTGAGGTGTGGCGAGAACTTCCGTTGGATCGTACGCAGGCACAGTGGAC
>DKKJ01000430.1:5561-10181 GCA_002455175.1 Opitutaceae bacterium UBA6669 | reverse complement strand
AATCCTTTCAGTGGCCAAGCGGTGTCGTGGATACCTATGATCTGGAGCGCGTGAATCCGCCGCTCACTCCGGTGTTTTGGAAGTGTCGGGCGTCCTTCCGGCATCGTGCGGCGGGAGCTTTGTTTGAATCAGCCGATCAATGNNGCACAGTGGCCCCCGCCGCCGGCGCCGCCTCCCTTACAACGACCATCCCAACTCGGTCAACGGATAGTCATCTCGTTATCCCGACTACCCTGTTGGGCCCTACGCTTCTTTGAGCCAGCAGACTTACGTGTATGAGGTGATCGCTGAACTTAAGACGGGAGAACAGGTGCGTCAGATTTTTTCAACCACCTTTGGGACGCAGTACGAGGNNACCTCTTCTTTTTGGCTAGAGTTACACGGTCGTGAGCTCTCGCGGCTGTCCGTACCCCTCTCGCTTCGCTTGGTTTATGATTGCTCGTAGTTATCCCACTGTCCCTGGCCGATCCCGTTAGGATAGACCATTCGCGGCGCCCCTTTGAACCTATCTCCGCTCTCTTAAATCCGCACTATTTATGAAATTAACTCGTAGACACTTTGTTGGGACCGCTGCCACCGCAGTGATCGTCGCAGGGATGAAAGCTCAAGGAAAAGTTTTCGGTGCGAACAGTCGGATTCGAATGTGCACCGTGGGGTTCAATGGTCAGGGAGGTTCGCACATCAAAGATATCTTAACGATGAAGGATGATGCCGAATACGTCGCGTTATGCGACGTCGACGACAACGTCTTGGCGAAAGGATCCAAGCTGGTGACAGATGCTCAGGGCAAAGCGCCAAAACTCTACAAGGACATCCGCGAGGCTTTGCAAAACCAGGAGATCGACGCGGTGACCCTAGCCACGCCGAATCATTGGCATGCGCTAGGGACAATATGGGCTCTCCAAGCCGGCAAACACGTTTATGTGGAAAAGCCGATGTCGCACAATGTCTACGAGGGCCAGCAGGTCATGGCTGCGGCTAAGAAATACGGGCGAATGGTCCAGCATGGCACGCAAAGTCGCTCCAACGCGACGCTGATTCGCGACATGAAGCTGATCCATTCCGGCTTCATTGGGAAGGTCATCGAGTCGCGCGGATATGTCTACAAAAACGGCAATCGCGCTTCCATCGGCAAAGGTGGACCCGGTCCGGTCCCGGCTTCTCTCGATTGGACTTTGTGGCAGGGCCCAGCGCGCGNNTAAATCGAGGGATGCCGATCCGTGTGTTCAGTGCGGGAGGTCGCTTTGGGTTAGACGATGACGGTCAGTCGCCGAACACGCAGGCGACAACCTTTGCTTATGAGGATGGTTCTATTCTCACCTTCGAAGTGAGAAATCTCGGATCGTTTGAAGAAGCGGACGGAGGTAACTGCGGAAACAGCTTTTTTGGGACCAAAGGCTACTACGTCGCGGGCAAAGGCTTTTTCACCTACAAGGAAACCCGTGGAGCGCCTCGCGAGGTGATCCCTGTTCCTGCGGACGCTGAACTCGGTCCGAAGGTAGACCGATTCAAGCGGTTCTTCAACGCGCTGCGATCTGGCAATCCTAGCGATTTACCCATGACCCCGATGGATTCGCACGTGGCGTGTACACACTGTCACTTGGGGAATGTGGCTTTTCGTCTCGGACGGTCGCTCGAATTTGACCCGAAGCGAGAAACGTTTTCAGACAAAAAGTTGAACCCGTATCTTACACGTAACTACCGCAAGGGCTTTGAAGTGCCCCGCCTCGCGTGATGGTTTTAGTGGGACGGCAACCGGGACTCGTCTTCGGCCGATTGTTCTCGGCCCGATCGTATCGGGTTAAGCATTTCCGCGTTCGCACCGAGAACGATTTCCGCGGATTGAGAAAGTCAATTCGCTGGATTGTAAAAGCGATCTGGCTGTTTTGGGTCGTCGCACCTGCGGGCGCATTTCAGCCGGTGGACACGCAAACCACCGGGCAACCGCTCGCTCCGCCGGAGGCGCTGGCGCGACTACGAGTGCCAGAAGGATTTCGCGTCACGCTGGCTGCGGCCGAGCCCGACGTCCGGCAACCGATAGCGCTGGCCTACGATGGACGGGGACGGGTATGGGTTGCCGAGAGCTACTCTTACAAAGGAGCGGATTTTACGGATGAAACCCATGATCGTTTGGTGATCTTCGACGACCAGGATGGTGATGGGGTGTTTGAAACGCGCAAAGTCTTCTACGACCGGCTCAATCGGCTGACGGGGCTGACCCTCGGCTTCGGCGGCGTATGGGTCGCTACCGCACCGACGGTGCAGTTCATCCCTGATCGCGATCGCAATGATGTTCCCGACGGTGCCCCTGAGGTCGTCCTGGATGGCTGGACGTTAAGCGCCGAGCACAACTCCGTGAACGGACTTTTTTGGGGGCCGGATGGTTGGCTTTACGGCCGCCACGGAATCAAGAGCCCGTCGCGCCCGGGTGTTCCAGGAACACCGGAAGCACAGCGGCCGACGGTCAGTTGTGCGATTTGGAGGTACCATCCGGTGTGGCGAGTTTTTGACGTGGTCGCCGAGGGAAGTGTGAATCCGTGGGGCTTCGATTTCGATGACCGGGGACAGATGTTCATGAGCAGCAGTGTGGTCGATCACCTTTGGCATGTGGTGCCTGGTGCTNNTGACCTCATGGACCCGGCGAACGATCACTCTCACCGTGAGCCTGATGCGAACGGAGTGTTTGCGGGAGGACATTCGCATACTGCCGCTACCATTTATCTCGGTGATCGCTGGCCTGAAGAATACCGAGGCTCTCTTTTTATGAGCAATATCCACGGGCGTAGGATCAATCGCGATACGCTCCGCGTAGAGGACACGCCCGTTGGACGAGCGGTGGCGAGTCACGCGCCTGATTTCCTCGTCGCGAACGATCCCTGGTTTCGGGCGGTGTCGTTCGACTACGGGCCAGATGGAGACGTCGTGATGTCAGACTGGTCAGATTTTGGTGAATGTCATGATCGCGACGGTGTCCACCGCTCCAGCGGCCGCCTCTACAAAATCACGTATGGAAAACCTCTGAAAATAACCGTCGACGTCGACGCGGCGAGCTCTGCTCAGCTCGTAGCTTGGCAATTTCACCGCAACGACTGGTATGTGCGACAGGCTCGACGTGTGCTTCAGGAGCGCGCCAGTCAAGGCGAGGATATGGCCGAGGTTCACCGGCAACTGCTCGCGGAGTTTGAAGCAACCCGACCGGTGGAGCGACGGCTGAGATCACTGTGGGCGCTTTATGTTACCCAGGGAGCTCNNAGTCTGTTGGACGATACGGAGCCTGATATTCGGCATTGGGCGATTCGTCTTCTTGCTGATCGAGGGACGCTGTCGCGAGAGCAGGCCAGCCGATTGGTGGCGCGTGCGAAAGAGGAGACCTCGTGGCGGGTCCGACTGGCTCTCGCTTCCGCGTTGTCAGCTGTTGGCGATGAGCGATGGGCTTTAGCGGCTGCGCTGGTGCGGACCTTTGATGAGAGAGCTGNNGTCGGTCGCCTTTTGGCCGCTTTGCCGCAAGCGGGAGCGTATGTTGACCCCTTCCTCGCTGGGGCTGCGCGCGGATTGGAAATGAAGACTTATCCCGTGAGCCCATCGCAGCTGCAGACGCTCCGTGGATTCTATTCACAGCCAGCTGCTATGATGCTGGGAGCGCGACTACACGATGACCAAGCCATCGGGCACCTCCAGCGCCTCCTCGTAGAGACTCGAGCGAAAGAGATGCCGCGGTCAGAAATTCTTCGCACCCTGATCGAAGTAAAGCCGGAGGGGATAGTGCCTCAGCTTCTCGAATTGCTCGAGCGAGGCGAAAGCAGAGAGCAGATTCTTCATGGATTGGCTACGTTTGATGATGAGCAGATCCCAAGAGCGATCTTGCGCATTTATTCGCAGTTAAATCGTGTAGAAAGGACTGCGGCAATTGATGCTCTCATGGCGCGCCCGTCCTCACTCGACGTTTTACTGAATGCGGTGGCTGCGGGGACGATNNGCTGCTCTGGGGACGCGTCAACCCGCCCAGCGAGGCGGTCGCGGCTCAGATGCGTCAGTTACGCGCGACGATGAAGCCCGAGTTTTTGGAATTGGCAGATCGTCGGGAGGGCAGAGTGTTGTTTGAACAACGCTGTGCGGCTTGCCACACGCTTTTTGGAAAAGGCGGGCGTTTGGGACCCGACTTGACGGGAGGCGGTCGCAAGGAGCTTGAGTATCTGATTATCAACGTGGTTGACCCCAACGCCGCCATTCCGGCGGACTGGCGACTAACCATCGCAACCTTGAACGATGGACGAGTGGNNTGCCAGCAGGCTTGTTAGACGATCTGGCTCCGGATCGCGTGAGAGACCTCTTTGCTTTTTTGATGAGCGACGACGGCGAGAAGCCTTAGGCGCAACCCTGGAGCGGTCGACTCCATCGACGAGTTTTGGTTGGGTCGTCTTAGACATAGAGAAACGGCGCCTAAGTACCTCAACAAAAGACTCCGGCGAGTAGCCGGAGTCTCTGTGCGAAAGGAGAGCAGCTTGATGCGATCGCTCTCCTTTCAGAAACGATGGCGTCGGTTGATCGATTAGAACGAGTAGCGGAGCGTCACGCCGACCGTTCGAGGATCTCCCAAGACTCCCGCGTAGTGTCCGGCGT
>DKKJ01000430.1:0-5542 GCA_002455175.1 Opitutaceae bacterium UBA6669 | reverse complement strand
CGAAGAACAGCTCTCCATTTTGCCCGAAAAAGCGAGCCTGGCGGGTGACTTCAGCGCCGAGTGAAGCCGCCCACTTGGAGATCCCGGGCAGTTCTCCACCTGAGATGTCTTTGA
Source organism: Opitutaceae bacterium UBA6669 (assembly GCA_002455175.1). Lineage (GTDB taxonomy): Bacteria > Verrucomicrobiota > Verrucomicrobiia > Opitutales > Opitutaceae > UBA6669. The sequence continues at coordinate 5,428 of DKKJ01000430.1, read as the reverse complement.
AGGTGGGGCCACCCGTTTCTTCGAGAGGGGGTGGAGCGTTAGTAAACTTAACGTATTCACCTTCTGAATAGGTTAGTGCTCCGAAGAGACTGAATGCGTTCCATTTGGCATTCGTATCAATCTCTAGCCCGCGAACGCGTACCTTGTCGGCGTTGGCAAGGTAGCCGCGATTCAGGGCGAGCTCGGCAGCTTGGACCAAAGTCTGATAGTCCTTAATGGCCGTGTTAAACAGAGCGACGTTGACCACAGAATTGGCAGTGGGAGACGACTTTAAGCCGACCTCGAAGTGGTTGACTTCTTCGGGGCGGATCACGGCGAGCTCGACCATGACCCGGCCGTTTTCAGTGGGCAAACCGCCGAGGTTGAGGCCGACCGGCTTGTAGCTGTTCGCATAGGTACCGAAGGCCTTGACCTTCTTGCTCGCTTGATAGGCGGCCGTAAGTTGACCGGAAATATTCGTGTCATCGACCTGCGCGCGAAACGCCTGGTTGGAGTAAACGCCATTTTTGATCGCGAGCAGAGCAGCGTCGGTGGTTTGGAGTCCGCCGTAGGTTTCTCGGCGGTAGTCCACCTCCTTGTCGTCGTAATTGAAGCGTGCGCCGATCAAGAGTGACCAGCGATCGGAGAGAGACCAATCTACTTGACCGAAAACGGCTGCGCTCAACGTATCGAGGTTGGGATAGGAACGGATTCCGTAACCGTCGAGCAACCCTGGAGTACGCCACAGTGCGCTCGTGCTGGATTGGGAAAAACGCCATTGGTCGCGCCCAGATTCCTCGGTATGCGCACCATCAGCCTCCAGAGTTTGCGACAAGGCATAGAGGCCGAAGACTCCATGGAGTTTTGACGTGAGCGTGCCGGCCCAGCGAATTTCTTGCGACCATTGTTCATGCACGGACGGAGCCTGGGACAAAGCCAAGGCCTGCAGTCCTGTAAAATCGCGATCGTTGGACGGATCCCAATTCCAAAAGCGCCAAGCGGTGGTGGAGGTCACGGTTCCTGAGTTGAGTTCGAGGTCCGCGTTGATGGAGGCGCCGCCGAAATCCTGTCCGGACCGCCATTCCGTATCGTGATCGATTCGCCGATCGAACGGGTTAGGCGATGGCACCGTGTAGCCAAGATCAGCAGTGATCGCGGAAAATTGTCGGTACGCGGCACGCTGGGTCGGAGCGACTCCGACGAAGGCTTGGGCATAGCCGACCGGACGTTGCCGACTGNNAGGCGAGGTCGTTCACTTTCTGGTTCGTCCTGGTGTTATAGAGCGTGCCGTCGCGTTGCGTCCCGGAAAACGAGAGACGAGCAGCTACGGTCTTGGACAGCGGACCGGTGATCGAACTCCGCGATTGGACAAAGCCGTAGTCGCCGTAAGTTGCCTCGAATGTCGCCGCGGGTGTGAAGCTCGGCTTTCGCGTGGTGATGTTGAACGCTCCGGCAGTGGTGTTTTTGCCGAAGAGCGTTCCCTGAGGGCCTCGCAGGATTTCGATTTGTTCTATGTCGATAAAATCAAGCGTCGTGGCGGCGGGACGTGCGAAGAAAACGCCGTCGACGTAAAATCCGACACCTTGATCAATGCCATCATTGGTGAGACCGAAGGTAGTACCGAGACCCCGGATGTTTACGGCCGTATTTCGGGGATTAGATGAATAGAGCTGAACAGAAGGAACCAATTCCTTGAGGCGGTTAACATTGAAGGCGTTGGTGTCGTCGACCATCGAACCTCCAATGACAGAAATTGGAATTGGTACCGTCTGTGCGGGTTCGGTGCGGCGACGGGAGGTGACCAGGAATTCTTCGAGAAGGCGGGCTTCGGCCAGTGACACCTCGAGTGGATTTTGAGGCTGGCCTCGGAGGGGGACTTCTTGAAATTCGAATCCAGCTGAGCCGATGGTCACGGCATACTCCCCGCTCGTCGGCACCACGATGCTGAAGTGCCCTCCGGCATCGGAGACGGCACTGGCGCCGGTGGTTTTGACCTCAACGGAAGCACCGGGAACCGGGGCTCCTCGGCTATTCCGGACGACTCCGGTGAGGATACTTTGAGCAAATGCGGCTGTCGTGACAGACAGCGCAGCTAGGCTAGTGAGGAGAAGGGCTCTCATGGAGAGAACGAAGCGGATAGGTGAGGTTACGGTTGCAGGTCCACGAAGGCGCGATCGACCACAGCGCGTGGAGGCCGGCTTCCGCGGTGAAGAAGGAGGGTGCTGCGAACGNNTGGCGGGCCGGATAGGCCGAGTTGTGGTGCGCCGGAGTTACAAACACGTCCAGTTAACCGAACCAGTGGACTGGAATCGCGGGTTAACTCTTGTGTGTTGGTAAACTAACTAATGATTCGGAGGCCGGGAATGTAAAGCTCTTTCTGCAGTCCGCAGTCGGTTTGGGCTGTCTCATTGATGACGACCCCGGTTTTTGCAGGCGGGATGGCTACCGGCTGAGGTGTGGAGACCACCAAAACGACTACAGACAGCTTTGACATGGAGTCAGGGCTGCTTGTGATGGGCGTTTTCCGGCGTGGGTACACCCTCTTCGGTCTGATCGTTTTGCTCCTTTCCTGCCTATTACCCTGCTTCGTTCACTACATCTATCGTGATTGCTAAAACTACTGCCCGTACCCTTGCNNTTCGCACTACCGGTAACCCTGCTTGGACAGGCGCCGAAAGCGGCTCCCGCACCGGCGCCGACGCCTCCCCCGAGTATCGAACCTCCACAGGCGTTCCTTCCTCCGGACATGTTTTCACTTCCGGACGAGTTTGAGGTTAAGTTGTGGGCGAAGTCCCCGCTCTTCCGGCAGCCAACAAACATGGATATCGATGTGGCGGNNGGCTTTCAATTATCGCCGCCATCAAGGTAAGGATCCGGCTGGTGACCGTGTGATGGTTCTGCAGGATACTGACGGTGACGGGGTCGCTGACAGCAGTCATGTCTTCGTTCAGGAGCCGGAATTGCTGGCGCCCTTGGGCATCGCGGTGATCGATATTAAGATCATCGTCTCCTGCGCCCCCCATCTCATCATCTACACGGATGTCGATCGCGATTTGAAGTTTGATCCCACCGTCGATACCCGCGAGGTGCTCCTCACTGGCTTTGATGGCCGGAATCACGATCATTCGCTTCACTCGGTCACACAAGGTCCGGACGGAAAGTGGTATTTCAACCACGGCAATGCCGGTGCTATGTTCATGGACCGTTCAGGCCGCACCTTCCGTGTTGGAAGTATTTACGACCCGGTCAAGAGCGGCGGCGGAACACCCGTCTTCGGTGCTCGCCCGCCTGATTACTCTGGGGCGAAGAGCGATGACGGACATGTTTATGTCGGCGGCGCGGCTTTCCGGATGAATCCCGACGGGACCCAAGTGGAGCCGATTGGCTATAATTTCCGTAATTCGTACGAGCAGAGTGTCACGTCGTTTGGTGATGTATTTCACAACGACAATGATGATCCTCCTGCAGCCCGCACGTCGTTCCTGATGGAGTATGGGAATCTCGGATTCACTTCCCGGGATGGCAAACGTGCTTGGCGTGCTGACCAGCGCCCTGGACAGAGCATCCAAGTGGCAGAATGGCGCCAGGATGACCCTGGAATTATTCCGGCTGGCGATGTGTATGGGAATGGCGCTCCCACTGGGATCGTGACCTATGAAGGCGACGAGCTAGGACAGAAGTGGCGTGGTCTCCTGCTGAGCTGCGAAACCTCGCGAAATGTGGTCTTTGGCTACTTTCCCAAACTGACGGGGGCCGGGTACGCGTTAGAGCGCTTTCAGTTTTTCACCACGAATCGCGAGCAGGATTTGGGAGGGATCGATTCTCAACGCGGCAAGATGAAGGCCGAATCGTTCAAGACCTGGTTCCGTCCCTCGGATGTAGCGATCGGTCCTGATGGCGCGATCTATGTGGCCGACTGGTTTGACCCGCGCTCGGGTGGCCACGCTGCATTTGATAGTTCGTTCGGTGGTTCTATCTATCGCATCACTCCGAAGGGAAAAAAACTCAGCACGCCGAAGTTCGATCTCACCGCCGTCGCTGGTCAGATCGCTGCTCTCAAGAGCCCAGCTGTCCATGTCCGTGCGCTTGGTTTCAATGCTTTGAAAGCCGCCGGCGCCGCTTCAGTTAAGCCGGTGGCTGCCTTGCTGAACGACGGAAATCCCTACGTTCGCGCTCGGGCGATTTACCTTCTGGCCCAACTCGGCAACGAAGGTATTTCCGTGGTCGAAAAGCAGCTTAAAGATGGTGATCCGATGATGCGGATCACGGCGTTCCGCGCTCTACGTCGCGCCGATCTGCATGATCGGGTGCTGGCGCACAGCAAGACACTGGCAACCGATTCGNNGATAGCCCTGGCGATGCGCGATGTTCCTTTGGCTAAGTCGCAGGAGATTCTTCTGACCTTGGCTAAGGGTTATGACGGCAAGGATCGCGCTTATCTCGAAGCGTGGGGTATTAGAGCTATCCACAAAGAAAAAGAGATTTACGCTGCCCTGCGTAAGAGCTCACCGGGTGCGGATGCAGCCAAGTGGCCAGCAAGTTACGCGAACTTGATCTGGCGGCTCACTCCAGAGGGCGCGGAAAAAGATTTCGCCGCCCGTGCGAACTCGGCTGATCTGGGAGAGCGCGACCGCCTTGCTGCCGTGACCGCTCTCGGCTTCATCCCGACTAAAGCGTCTGCCGACCTCATGATTGAGGTGGCTAAAAAGACGAGTGGGATGGTCAAGGGCCATGCTGTGTGGTGGCTCCTCAACTACAAAGACAGCCAATGGGCTTCCTATGGTATCGATGCTGCCCTGAAGTCCTCAGGCATTTATGATCCCGAGTCAGCGACCGTGACCCCGATGGTCATCCCGGAGCCGGCTGCGAGCAAATTGCCCGCGGCTTCCGAGATTGTTGCCCTGCGCGGCGACGCAGCCAAGGGAGCCACGACGGCCCAGGCTTGTTTACTCTGCCATCGTATTGGTGAAAAGGGAATGGACTACGGCCCCGCGTTGACTGGCTTTGGCAAGGCACAGGTGCCGGAAGTGGTGGCTACGGCGATCGTCAATCCCTCTGCCGACATCGCCCATGGTTACGAAGGTATGAAGTTTACGTTGCGCGGCGGTGGAGAGGTCCACGGCTTGCTGCTCAAAGCAGGAGATCCGCTCATCGTTCAGTCGACGGGTGGATTGATCCAAATGATCCCAGCCAAACAGGTCACGGATCGCCAGCCACTCGGACGTTCACTTATGTTAAGCGCGGAGCAGCTCGGTCTGACAGCTCAGGATGTGGCTGATATCGTGGCTTACCTGCAGACGCAGTAAGCCGATTTCATCGAGATCCCGAGTTAACACCTAGGCGCAGCCGATTATTTTTTCGGCTGCGGTGTGGGTTTCGGATCAAGATTTGCGCGCATCTGTGCCTCGGTGACGGTAGAGTTGACCCCCTCGGCAGTCACCTCGACCTT
>DKKJ01000423.1:4989-26080 GCA_002455175.1 Opitutaceae bacterium UBA6669 | reverse complement strand
GGTCTACCTCTAGCAGGTGTTGCCGCGTCAACGTGCGAAACGAGCGACGCGACCGGACGCCCGCCCGCGCCTCGGCTTGCAGTACAGAGAGCTCCGCCTGCGCTCCTGCCACCGTGGAAAACTCCTTGGTTTTGACGAGCACGCGGCCTTGCCGATAGCCTTGGGCGACCTCCTCAGCAGAAAAACTAGCCTCGGCAGACTTCCCTTCAAAAATCAGGACGACCGATCCGGCCATCACCATCAGACGCAGTAGCCAGGACCACCAAGAGAGGGGTAATAAGCGCATGAGGAAATAAGTGCGACCCATCAAGAATGACGAATGTTGCTGAAAAGACAGCGGAATAACGCCAATCCCAGATCATGCCTTCTTCGCTCTCACCCACCGCCCGACGTCGATTGGAAGCGGCAGCCAAAACGGCTTCTCGCCATGCCTACGCCCCTTACTCCCGTTTCCGAGTAGGAGCGGCGGTGCGTGCAGGGTCGGGAAAGGTCTACTCCGGATGTAACGTCGAAAATGCTTCCTACGGCTTGTGCAACTGTGCCGAGCGCACCCTAGTATTCACCGCACTCGCTGCCGGCGAGACCGAGATCACCCACGTCGCTGTGTATACCCCTACTCCGACAGCCACGACTCCCTGCGGAGCGTGCCGACAGGTGATCAATGAATTCGGACCTTACGCCTCGGTTATCTGTGTCTGCGACGGCTCGGAAAGGATTGAAACGACTCTGGACGCATTGCTGCCGGGAGCGTTCGGCCCCGGCAACCTGCTCTAGCGACCGCTCTCAGAGCCCACCTCAGTGGCCGGAGAAGTAGCTCCGCACGTGGTCGAACACTTGAGCGCGAGGAACCTCCTGTTCGCTTCGGTCGCCGAGGTCGCGGACTTTCACCACTCCCTTGGCGATCTCCTCACTTCCGTAGATCAAGGCCAGCTTCGCCCCACTCTCGGCCGCGGCTTTGAATTGTTTTCCAAACGCCAGGTCCTTCAAGGGATAGTCCACCCGATACCCTGCCGACCGAATCTGTTGAATATCGCCAAAAGCTTCCAGACGTTCCTTAGCTCCTCCAATCACCGCATAAACGTCAGGAGGATGTACCAGCGAAGGGGTTAACCCACGTTGTTCCAAAAGCAGGGCGAACGTCATGTCGCCAATGGCAAATCCGACTGCAGGTAGGTCGGCATACCCGAGCTTTCCCATCAAGTTGTCGTACCGACCACCGCCCGCGAGCGCGCGCAGCTCTCCCTTGCGATCGAAGGCCTCGAAAACAAATCCGGTGTAGTAAGCTAAACCCCGGACCACACCGAGATCGACCTCCACAAAGCGTCCTAGGCCCATGGCCTGCAAATTGGTGAGCAAGCGACGCCACTCGTCCAAACGAGCGGTCAACTTTTCCAATGCGTACGGTGCCAAGGCCGACTCAAGCTCCGGTAGCGAGCGGATAGAAAGAAAGGACAGCACGTTCTCTTTGAGCGTCGGATCCAGTTCGCCGAACTGCGTCCGGTAGTCCTTGAACGCGTCGTCGCCAAGCTTCTCGTAGCGATCGACGGCGGTGAGCATCGCGCGGGAGCGAGCCTCATCCAGACCCAAGGCCTCCAGATAATAGAACCAAAGGTTACGATCGCTGAGCCGGATGTAAAAGTCCTGATCAGTCAGGCCAAAACCGCATAAACACTGCGTTAGCAGCCCGATTAACTCGGTCTCGGCTTCGATTCCCGCCTCACCGAAAATGTCTGCGTTGAACTGATTGAAACAACGTCCCCGCCCTTTTTGCATGCGCTCGTAACGATAGAACTCGGCGATGCTGAACCACTTGATCGGACGTTTCAGAGCGTTGACCTTTTCACCGACCAAGGGACACACCGTCGGGGTCATCTCAGGACGCAGCGCAACCTCACGCCCGCCCTTATCCGTGAAACTGAAAAGTTGAGCCTCAATCTCATCTCCCGATTTCGTTCGGTAGAGGTCGAGCGGCTCAAGCACCGGTGCATCGTATTCAGCAAACCCGTACGCATGGGCCGCTTGGCGCCAGAGCCGGAAGATATGATTCCGTTGGGCCAGGGCGTCAGGGTAGAATTCTCGGAAGCCGGGAAGAGTCTGAAACGTCGCCATAAACTGCACCGGAATGCCCGGCGTCGATCCTTGCGGCGACAAAAAAGCGGTTCAAGCCGCTGACAGGAGGACACAAAAAAGCGCCGGCTGGCTGTCCGGCGCGTCGGAAGCAAAGGGTAAACTCGAATGACGCGAGCTTACAAGGTCTGGATATCCAGCTTCTTGAGCAATTGCTTCAAGATCTTACCTGACTTGAACTTCACGACCGCGCGCTCTGGGATGACCACTTCAGTCTCCGGTTTGTTCGGGTTACGACCGATGCGAGCCTTGCGACGTTGAACCTCAAGAACACCGAAATTGCGCAGTTCGACATTACGCCCTTCGGCGAGGGCACGCATGACAATGTCCAAGGTCATTTGGACAGTATGAACGATCTCCTTTTGCGGAAATCCCGTTTTCTCGTAGATCTCAAGGACGATCTCACGCTTGGTGAGATTGGTAAGGTTGGTCGACATGAATGTTATCCTTTTGTTTGTCTTCTGGTTGTGTGAGTAGTTCTACAAATCTTTCCGTTCCGTCCAATCGTCAACAGCTAAGGTTATTTTTCATAAAAAATCATGAGCCAGGGAGAACCGCAAAGTCCACTAGAACAACTGCCTAAGCAGATTCAGGATCTGCTCAAAGGTTCCCCATTTCGTGCTGTTTTTACAAATCCTCCCGATGGCGCGCAGGCGGGTGGGCCCGCCTCACCACCTCCCCCCGNNCAGGTTTTGGAAAAAATCCGGCGCTTCAGCTTAAAGCCCCGCGAGATACGAGATCACCTCGATCGCTACGTTATTCAACAAACAGAGGCCAAAAAGGTGCTATCTGTAGCCATTTGCGATCACTACAATCATGTGCGTGCCTGCTTGGAACGCCCGGAATTGAAAGAGAATGACTATGCAAAGCAAAACATTCTCCTTTTAGGACCCACGGGGGTCGGCAAGACTTACCTCATGCGGTGCATCGCCAAGCTCATTGGCGTGCCCTTCGTCAAAGCGGATGCCACCAAGTTCTCCGAAACCGGCTACGTCGGCGGGGACGTAGAGGATCTAATCCGCGATCTGGTAAAGGCGGCCAACGGGGATACGGAGCTCGCCCAGTACGGCATCGTTTATATCGACGAGATCGATAAAATTGCGACGTCGACCGGCAGCTCGTCAGTTGGCGGCGGCCGCGATGTCTCAGGCCGGGGGGTACAAATTAACCTCCTGAAGCTCATGGAAGAGACCGACGTGAATCTGGCGAGCCAGACCGATTTCGCGGCGCAGATGCAAGCCATGATGGACTTCCAACGCGGCGGTAAACCTCGAAAGCGGACGCTCAACACGCGCCATGTCCTCTTCATCGTCAGCGGTGCGTTCGACAAGCTCGGCGGTACCATCAAACGACGCTTGCAAAGCTCCAGCATCGGTTTCGGAGCAGCCACGTCTGCCACCACCCAGGCGTTTGAACATGAGAATGACTATCTTCAATTGGCGCAGTCGCGTGACTTCATCGACTTTGGAATGGAGCCCGAGTTCGTGGGCCGCCTCCCCGTTCGCGTTTCCTGTCAATCCCTCACTCCCGATGACCTGGAAAAGATTCTGCTGACCAGTGAAGGCAGCATTCTCTCGCAGTACCGTGCAGACTTTGCCGGTTACGGAATTGATTTTGAAATGACTCCCGAAGCGATTCGCGAGGTCGCCCAGCGAGCCCACCGCGAACACACAGGAGCTCGCGGGCTGATGACCATCCTGGAGCGGGTTTTCCGCGACTTTAAATTTGAGCTGCCCTCCACGGGAATCAAAACGTTCCGAATCGACGCTGGCACCGTCGCTCATCCCACCGAAACCCTTAAGTCGCTCTTACGGGACAACGCTACTCAACAGCACACCGTGCTGCGGGACGAAGTCGAGGCCTTCGCCCGACGGTTTCAGGAAACACACGGATTCGAGCTGGTGTTTGATGAAAGTGCAATCGCTGCCCTCATAGACCGCAGCCTCGCAGACGATAAAACCATCCGCGCCCTGTGCGAAGAAACGTTCCGTGACTTCCATCATGGATTGAAACTGCTGGTGAAGGAAGGCGAGTCTCAGCGATTCACCATTACTCGTGAGGTGGTGGAGAACCCGGAGAAAACGTTGTCCACGTGGGTCGTTGATCGCTTCAAGTCCGCTTCGTAACGAAACCACCGCCCCAGGCCTCCACACTCTTAGCGGGTAGATAGCGGTTTACAGAGTTGCTTCCCGTTTCATTCGCTCTTCGTTTCAGCCCTCCATGCCGGATCCCGTCGCAGTCAACTCGATGTTCGGACGCATCGCCCGTCGTTACGACGTGGCCAATCGCCTGCTGAGCGGCGGCGTAGACCGCGGCTGGAGACGCCGGTTGACGCGCGCCGTCGCGGCTCATCAGCCCCGGGCGGTGTTGGACTTGGCTTCGGGAAGCGGCGACGTCGCCTTTGCGTTAAGTCGCGTTCTCCCCAAAACTACGGCCATCATTGGCATGGACTTCTGCCAGCCGATGTTGGACGAGGCCGAAATTAAAAAGGCGGCCCAGTCCGAGACGTTCGCAAACATCGCATTCCGCCAAGGGGATGGCCTGGACCTCCCTTTGGAATCGCAGACGGTCGATGCGGTGACCGTATCGTTTGGCCTGCGCAATATGGCCGACCGTCATCGGGCTCTGCAAGAGATGCACCGAGTTCNNCGTCCTGGAGTTTTCTCAACCGTACGGTTGGTTTCGCCCATTCTACTATTTTTACCTGAAATACATGCTGCCCTGGATCGCAGGATGGGTAACCGGAGATCGCGGGGCGTATGAGTACCTATGTGGGTCGGTGGAAACCTTCCCAAGGCACACCGAACTCTCCGAAGAAATTCGCCGCGCCGGGTTTCCTACCGTCAGCGTGGATCGACTTACGTTCGGAATCGTCGCACTCCACTCTGCCACTGCCTGAGGGCGTCAGTGCCCTAGTGCAGGCGGCAGAGGTCAGGCGAAGGATTTTCCACCTCCGCAGGTACTTTGGGCATTGGGATTTTTGATCTCAAACCCCTTCCCCTGCAGACCGTCGTCGAAATCAATGCTCGAACCATCGAGATAAGCGAGGCTCGTAGCATCCATCAGGAACGGAACCCCCTCACTTTCCAACACCTGATCGCCCGGCTTCTCCAAATCGAACGACATTCCGTACTGAAAACCTGAGCATCCACCCGACTCTACGAAGACGCGTAAACGCTTATCTGCGCCATCCTCTAACTCGCGTTTCATAGCTTGAATCTGGGCGGCCGCCCGCGGCGTCAACGTGATCATAATCACGATCAAGCTAGGCCCAAAAAAAAGCGTGTCAACTGACCCCTGGACCCAATCACGTCAAGGCCTGAAGCAGCTTTCATGCTAGAATGAAATCCTTTCTTGCCAGCCAGAGGCTCGCCGCCTTTCCTGAGCTCACGTGGTGACCTTGCATTCCAGTTCTCAACTTCCTGCGACGCTCGTCGTAAGAGAAGGGTGTCACGCTCTCAGCGGATGCCTCTCTTCTCTCTAATTTACCATGGCCGGCCCCGGATTTAGTCAGGACCTTCGTCAGCGGCAAACGCAGTCGCTGGTCCTTGCGCCCCAACTGCGTCAATCGCTCAAGATACTTCAGGTGGCTGCGTTGGATCTACGCTCCGTGATCCAGGAGGAACTGCAAAGTAATCCCACCTTGGAAGAGCTGCCGATGGACGGCATGAGTCTGGAGAAGGAATCCGAGGAGCGTGAACGCGATAACCAGAACCGTGATGGAGAAGGTCCGCCTCCTTCGGCTAGTGACAATGAAGCGGCTGGGGATCGCGAGCAGATGGATTTCTCCAAAGAATACGACATTTTGACCAAGTTGGATGAAGACTGGCGTGATTTCATGTCGAACGCCGGAGGTGCACAGCCTTTCACCGCGGACGACGCGGAAAAGCGCCAACACTTCTTCGACTCATTGGTCACGGAGACCTCGCTGCAAGAACACCTAATGCGGCAAGCCGAGATGACCGATCTTTCACCGGCAGCGATGACTGCCATGGAGCATCTGATCGGCAGTCTCGATNNAGCACCTCATGCAGCAGGCAGACATGAGCGACCTTTCGCCGCAGGAGGTCGACGCGATGAAGCACCTCGTCGGCAGTCTCGACGATCGCGGCTTCCTGACCCAACCGCCAGCGGATGTCGCATTACAAACCAGCCTTCCCCTGGACACGGTTCAAGAAGCGCTGAAGGTGCTAAAAACATTCGAGCCAGCTGGCATCGGAGCCCGCGACCTCAGCGAATGCCTGCTTTTGCAATTGCAGGTGAAAAATCGGGGCGACTCTCTGGCTTCCCGGATTGTCCGCGACCACTTTGCCCTGCTCACCCGCCGCCGGATTCCGGAGATCGCCCGAAAGATCGGGGCGCACATGGATGACGTCTGCGTTGCCATTGAGGAAATCGGCACACTGGATCCGTCTCCCGGACGACGTTTTGCCGACGACAATAATCGCGTTGTGGTGCCCGACGTCACCGTCGAAAACGACCGCGGCGAATGGAAAATCATCCTGAACAGCGATTACATTCCCCGTCTCCGCATTTCCAATACTTACAAGGAAATGATTGCCAAGGGGGCGCTCTCGAAGGACGAACGCGACTATGTGCGCGAACGGATTCGCTCCGGAAAATTCCTGATCAATTCGATCGAACAGCGCCAGCAGACGATCGAGCGTATCACTCGAGAAATCATCCGTGTCCAAGAAGAGTTCTTCCAGCACGGGGTTGCCAAACTCAAACCGCTCACGATGACGCAAATCGCGGATGCCGTCGGCGTCCACGAAACCACGGTGAGCCGGGCCATTGCCAACAAGTTCATCAAAACGCCTCACGGGGTTTTCGACTTCAAGTTCTTCTTCACCCCAGGATACCAAGCTGAGAGCGGTGCCTCCGTCTCGAACACGAGTGTGAAAGAGATGATCGACGAACTCGTCTCGCTCGAAGACAAGAGCCAACCGTTGAGCGATCAGGAGATCGTCGCCAAGCTTCAGGAAAAAGGCATCAATATCGCACGTCGCACGGTCGCCAAGTACCGTGAAGAGCTCGGCTTACTGCCTAGCAACCTGCGCCGCGATTACACCTGATTGACGCAAAAGCGGAAAAGGCGCTCCCGCAATCAGGCGGGAGCGGTCAGTGGTAAACTTGGGGCGATCGTCAAGTCAGCGAGGGGGCCTGCCTGAACCTGAGGGTCGACCCAAGCGGTGAACGCAATCATGCCTGCGTTATCCCCGGTATGACGCGGTAATGCAGCGAGCAACGGGAGGCCGAAATGCTTCCCAACTTTTTCCAATTCGGCACGTAAGGTACGGTTATTGCCCACCCCGCCCGAGAGCCCCAAACTGCGGTAGTCACCTGCTCGCAACGCCGCTCCTGCTTTCTTGACCAACGCATCGATCACCGCCTGCTGGTAGCTCGCACACAAATCAGGCAGACGCCGCGAAACGTCTTCCGTGGTCATCTTTTCTAGTCGATAGCGTAGACTAGTCTTCAGGCCCNNATCGCGCTGCCCAATTCCGCGTGGGAACGGGAAGGCCTCAGCGTCTCCGGAGAGCGCTGTTTTCTCAATCAACGGTCCACCCGGATAGCCCAACCCTAGAAGTTTTGCGCCTTTGTCCAACGCCTCACCCGCCGCATCGTCACGCGTTGAGGAAAGCAGGGTGATTCGTAACGCTTCGTCGAGCGTGAAGAGGAGCGTGTTGCCGCCAGAAACAATTAACCCGAGATGAGGTAGCCACTCTTTCCATCGCTGCGCAAAGCGCTCTGGATCCTCGGCGTGCAAGGGAAGAAAGGGAGAAAATGCGTGGCCGCGCAGATGGTTGATTCCGGTCAAAGGCAGACCCAATCCCCACGCCAAGGATTTGGCTGCGGCCACCCCCATCGCCAAACACCCCGCCAGACCTGGCCCCTGTGTCACTGCAATCTGCGTGAGATCGCGCCAATCCGACGACGCTTGGCGTGCCTCCGCCAATAAGGGTCCGAAGGTTTGGAGATGCTCGCGCGTCGCCAGATCAGGCACCACGCCTCCGTACTTTTCGTGCAAGGCAATCTGACTGCTGATCCATTCGCCACGCAACCCATACCGGGGATCAAACAAAGCCACCGCCGTCTCATCACAGGAACTCTCTAAGGCCAGAATCATGGTGATACGTCACACGCCCAACAATCAGCGCGCTCCTCCGCTACGCGCCTCCCAAACGCGTAGTCCCTGGAGAACTTCCAACGCGGCGTCGAGTTGGCGGTCGGGGATCGGATCAAAACCAAAGCGTTCCTTGAATTCTTTCGGATCAATCACATCGCTGCGTGCCCGCTGCAAACGGATTTGCCGGTCCTCCTCGGGCGACATCACTACCTCGACATGCGGCTCGATGCCTTTCTCGTGAATGGTGACACCACTCGGAGTGTAGTAACGAGCCGTGGTCAAACGCAGGCCCTCCCCGTTCTTGAGTTGGAAAATCGATTGGACCGAGCCTTTTCCAAACGAACGCTCTCCCACAATCACCGCTTTCTGGGTGTCGCGCAACGCACCAGCCACGATCTCGGCGGCACTCGCACTGCCGGCATTGAGGAGCACAGCCACCGGAATGCTGAGCGGCTCCTCATCGGCCTCTCCTCGAAAATCCTCACGATCCTTGGCGGTGCGTCCCTGCGTGTAGACAATGAGCTCGCCCTTTTTGAAAAAGGGTTCTGCTACCTCAACCGCGGCATCCAGTAAGCCGCCAGGATTATTGCGCAGGTCGAGAATCAAAGCACTTAAGCCCATTCGAGAGAGGCGGTTTAACGCTTCGACAAACTCCCGCCCCGTACGCTCCGAAAATTGCGTCAACTGAATGTAGCCCACGTCATCGGAGAGCATGCGCACATCCCGCACGCTTTCGACCTTGATGACTTCGCGGGTCAAATTGAGCTCGAACTCTCGCTGAGTCGATGGGCGGTAGAACTTGACGGTCACACGGGTCCTCGGCTTCCCCCGCAGACGATCAATGACGTCATTCATCGGAATTTTGTCCATGCCCTGACCGTCGACCGCAATGATCTCATCCCCTCGCAGGATTCCAGCGCGATCGCCCGGAGTACCCGCAATCGGGGCGATGACCACCACCCGATCATTACGCATCTCCACCTGAATACCCACCCCGCCAAATTCGGCATTCATGTCTTCCTCCAACTCCTTGAAGGTGCGCGCCTCGAGGAATTCCGAATGAGGGTCCAAGGATTCGATCAATCCGTGCAGAGCGGATTTGCTCAGCTTGTCGTAGGTGGCGAGAGAGCCGTCCACGTAGTTTTCTGACACCAACTGCATCACCTGCCGAATGTACGTCGACGAACGGTCCAGTTCGCGATTGGGCCAAAATCCCCAACCTGCCGCGTAGTGATTTGCGGTAAAGGCGATCAAAGTGCCGAGAAGGGCACCTGCAGTGATCGTCAGAAAACGTTTGAGCATCCGCACAAGCGTGGGCATCCGAAGCATTTTGTAAATGGCATCCCCGGCAGAGTCTCCCTCCTCCCCGTCACCCGAGTTCGTTTCCGCCTTTCTCCTGCAAGCGGATTCGCACCACGCCATGACGTTTGAGCACTTCATGGACTTGGCGCTCTATCATCCCCAGGTCGGCTACTACCGCCAAGCCCGTCGACGCGTCGGGCGGTCTGCCGGGACTGATTTCTACACCTCGACCAGCGTCGGCGCCGTTTTTGGAGAACTGCTGGTCTCCGCTTGCACCTCACTTCTTAAGAATCGAGACATCAGCAAGATGACATTCGTAGAAATCGGAGCAGAACCCGAAGGTCATGTCTTGAGTCAGGTACGTCATCCCTTTCAAGCCGTTCAGACCCTTCGACTAGGCGCACCGCTGACCTTACCCCATGACTGCATCGTTTTCTCAAACGAACTTTTTGATGCACAACCGTTTCGGCGTTTCACCCGAAACGAGGGCGCTTGGATCGAGCAAGGCGTGGCCTGGGATGGAGCCCGGTTTTTAGAGGTCGCCCGCGAACCCGTTTCCGCTCCTTGGCTCCCTCTCGAAGCACCCGATGGTTTTCGTTTTGATGCTCCCCGACGGTCCGTGGCGCTCCTCCACGCGTTGGTAAGCCAGCCCTGGGACGGTCTTTTTCTTGCCGCTGACTATGGCAAATCCTGGCAGTCTCTCGTCGANNCCCGAGCCTATTCCGGACACCAGCAATCCAACGACCTTTTTGCGCAACCGGGAGAGCAAGACCTGACCTGCCACGTCTGCTGGGATTGGCTTCACGACGAATTAGCGACCCACGGTTTCTCTGGACTACAGCTCCAATCGCAAGAGAGCTTTTTTATTCATCACGCCCATTCTTTCCTTGCTGAACCGCTTTCTTCCGAGAGCCTTGCGCGCAGTCCCAGGAAGCAAGCCCTTCTCCAATTACTTCATCCTGGCAACCTCGGACAGAAGTTCCAGGTGCTACACGGGATACGCAGTTCGTAAAAATCGCCTTGCACTCGTGGCAGGGAAATCTTTATTCCAAACCCTTTAACCACTTCGAATATGGCCCGCATCATCGCAATCACTGGTAGACGTCCCTCCAAAGGCTCTCGGATCAACCGTAAAGGTCAGAGCAAAAAGAGCGGAGGCATCGGTACGCACGTAACGAGCATCACGCCGCGCAAGTTCCGTCCGAACCTGCAACGCGTCCGTATCAAGACGGCTAACGGCGGCACCAAGCGCGTGTGGGTCTCCGTCAAGGCGCTCAAGGCCGGCTTGGTTCAAAAGGTCTAACCGGACACACTTTGCCCTATCACTAAACCGCAGCTCAGGCTGCGGTTTTTTTATGCCCGGAGACCAAGGAGCGGTTTGTCGGCAGAGGATTCCGGGTATCTGAGAGCGCTCGGGCACAGCCCTCTTGTGACGGACCGGGCTAAACGAGTAGCCTCATCCCGCCCGCTCTGTCCGGTGAGGATAGATAAGAATCAGAAGCTACTGAAGAGGATCGCCGCGTTCTGACCACCAAAACCCAGATTATTACTGAGCACCGTGCGCACGCGGGCCGAGCGAGCCTCGTTGGGANNTCGGCGCAATCACACCGGTTTGTAACGTCTTCACGCTGATCACACTTTCGATTCCTCCCGCTGCGCCGAGCAAATGTCCCGTCATCGACTTCGTCGAGCTGACCGGTAGTCGCTGGGCATGCTCGCCAAAGACGCGACGTATGGCCAGGGTTTCAAATTTGTCGTTGTAAGGCGTGCTCGTGCCGTGGGCATTGATGTAATCCACCTCCTCGGGACGCAGTTGCGCGGACTCCATAGCGCGCCGCATCGCCTTGGACAGCCCTTTTCCTTCCGGATCCGGTTGAGTGATGTGATGGGCATCGGCGGTCGCCGCATACCCTCTCAACTCGCAATAAATGCGGGCGCCCCGCGCTTTCGCATGGGCGAGTGATTCGATCACCAGAACACCAGAGCCCTCGCCCATAATAAAACCGTCGCGCCCTAACGAAAAAGGTCGGCTGGCCGTCGCGGGCGTGTCGTTGCGGGTGCTCATGGCCTTCATCGCACAGAAGCTGGCGTAGGCAAAGGGAGTAATCGCCGCCTCCGCACCCCCTGCGATCATTACGTCCACGTCACCGCGCCGAATCATATGCATGGCCTCGCCCAGAGCGTGCGTGCCCGTAGCGCAGGCAGAAACGACTCCGAAATTCGGTCCCCGAGCCCCTACCTCGATCGCCACCATGCCGGAGCACATGTTTCCAATCAGCGCAGGAATGGTGAAAGGAGAAACCCGACGTGGCCCACCCTCCATGAGCCGGGTGTGTTGGTTTTCAAATGTCGCCATCCCGCCGATCCCCGAACCAATGACCACACCCACCCGCTCAGGATCTTCCTTGCCCATATCGAGCTGGGCATCAGCCACTGCCTGCTTGGCAGCGACAAATCCAAAGTGGGTGTACCGATCATTGCGCCTGGCTTCCTTGGGATCCATGTGCGCCTCGACGTCCCAATTGCGCACCTCCGCACCGATTTGGCTGGCGTACGGAGAAGGGTCGAAAAGCGAGATTCGATCGATGCCACTGCGTCCGGCTACCAAGCTCGCCCAGAACGTGTCGACCGAATGACCCAAACCATGGACCACCCCTAAACCGGTGACGACAACACGCTGGGAATCAGGAAGGGTATGCATAGTCCGTCAGGGGTTGAACGCTCGGATGCGGGAACACCCGCCAGGAAATGAAATAAAAAAGGCGCTCTCCCCTTCAAGGGAAGAGCGCCGGAAAGTCGTCGCACCTCTTACTTAGCAGCAGCCTTGGCGTTGATGTAATCAATCACCTGACCAACGGTCTGCAACTTTTCAGCATCAGACTCAGGGATCTCTCCCTTGATCTCGTCCTTGAACTCTTCTTCGAACGCCATGATCAGCTCGACCGTGTCGAGGGAATCCGCACCGAGATCGTCGAGGAACGAAGCCTGGGGCGTGATCTGCTCTTCGTTCACATTGAGCTGGTTGACGATGATCTCTTTAACGCGTTGTTCGATGGTTTTTTGATCAGCCATATAGGTGAAATTCGTAAGGTNNCCGCCGTCAACGGTAAAAACTTGGCCTGTAATATAGCTCGCTTCCTCAGAACAAAGGAAAGCGGTCATATTGGCAATGTCAGCCGCTTCCCCAAAGCGCTGCATAGGAATCATTCCCTGCGCAGCTTTCTGCACATCTTCACCTAAAGTCGCCGTCATATCCGTCCGGATAAATCCAGGCGCCACGACATTTGCAGTTACATTGCGGCGAGCAAACTCCTTGGCTACGGCTTTGGTAAACGCAATCATTCCTCCCTTGGCTGCCGCATAATTGGCCTGACCGGCATTCCCGACCAACCCCACAACCGAGGCGATATTCACGATGCGCCCGTAGCGAGCCCGGCACATTGGCCAACCGATGGCCTTCGTCCAGTGAAAGCAGCTGGTGAGGTTGGTTTGTAAGACCACGTTCCAATCTTCATCCGACATTCGGGCTAGCAGCCCGTCGCGGGTGATCCCCGCATTGTTGACCAAAAGATCGATCTTCTTGAATTCACCCAGCAGCGACTCCGCCGCAGCCGTGATCGCCGCACTATCCGCCACATCGACCGCCAAGGCCTTGGCTTTTCCACCCGAAGCGACGATGGCGTCCGCCACCGCCCCGCAGGAACTTTGGCTCTTGGAGACACAGATGACTGTGACGCCTTTGCTCGCGAGGACTTCGGCAATGGCTTTGCCAATCCCGCGCCCCGCACCTGTGACGATCGCCGTACGTTGATTGAAGGTCATGAATAAATAAGTATCTAAATTTTCAGTACACGTCGCGCTGGTAACGTTTATCCTTTTTCATCTGCTTGATGTAATCCGTCGCCTGTTCGAGCGTCATGCCTCCCTTGTCCGCGACAATCATGAGCAAGGCCTGATCTACATCCTTGGCCATACGCTTGGCGTCACCACAAACATAGAAGTAAGCACCATTCTTGATCCACTCCCACAACTCGGCCGCATTCTCCCGCATCCGATCCTGCACGTAAATTTTGGTGATCTGATCGCGCGACCACGCCAGGTCCAAACGGTGGAGCTGCTTTTTCTCCAACCACTCCGACCACTCGTCTTCGTAAAGAAAGTCGGTCGCCTTCTTCTGATCGCCAAAGAAAAGCCAGTTGCGGCCCGACGCCTTGGCGGCAAATCGATCTTGAACAAAGGCTCGAAAGGGGGCCACGCCCGTTCCGGGCCCCACCATGATGCAATCTTTGGAGAGGTCCTCCGGCGGCCCAAAATGAGAATGCGAGACAAACACGGGCGTAGCCGTAGTGCCCACCTGAACACGATCGGCCATAAACGTGGAGCACACACCGTGGCGCTCCCGTTGATTCGTCTCGTAGCGCACCACCGCGACGGTGAGGTGGATTTCGTCCGGGTGGAGTCGAGGTGACGAAGCGATGGAGTAAAGACGCGGCATCAGCTTCCGTAGATGATCCACCAGTTCCTGGGGAGTCAGCTTGGCGCTGGGGAATTCGTCCAAAAGATCGATGTATTCGCGCTCATCCAAAAACGCCGTGAGCACTTCTTTCGACTCCGGAGCCAGGAGACCGCCGAGCTTGGCCTTTTGGTCGAGGTCGGTCGCTTTCGCATGCAGCGTTTCTACGATTTTCTTGGTGGGCGCAGAAAGCGTCAGCTTGGAAAACAAGGCTTCGCGGAAAGAAATTGGCTCTGTCGCCTTGGGCAACAGCACCGGTTCGTCGCCAGTCGCGCCGAGTCGCTTCAAAATGGCATCCACCTCAGATGTCCGATTGGTGGGAAATACTCCCAATGAGTCACCCGCCTTGTAGTGGAGGCCACTGCCCGCAAGGCTCACCGCAAAATGGCGGGTCTCCTTGGCTGAGCCCGGCCGACTGAGAAGTCGGTTCTCGGTAATCCGCGCTGGAAACGGATGATCTTTGTTAANNCAGATAGGCTCCAAAGCGCGCTGGAGGTTTTACAGGATAGGGCCCGAGCAGGGTTAAGCGTTCGCTTTGCTGCGGTCTGGGCATTGACAAAATCTCACTCCCTCTCGTCGTTTCGGATGTTCATGCCGCCGTCCCACACTCGAGAACGGATCCTCGTCGCCCTTTCGGGAGGCGTCGATAGCTCCGTCGCTGCCTTGCTCTTGAAAGAGCAGGGGCACGACGTGGTGGGCGCNNGGATCAACGAGGACAATGTCCTCGGAGATTGTCCCTGGCAGCAGGACATCGAAGATGCCCGCGCCGTAGCCGACCACCTGGGCATCGAGTTCCACGTGGTTAACCTGATGCGCGACTACCGCGAGAAAGTCGTTCAATACTTGCTCGACGGTTACGGACAGGGACTCACGCCCAATCCTGATATCATGTGCAATCGGGAGATTAAATTCGGCGTCTTTCGCGCTTGGGCTCGCGACCACGGCTTTTCCACCGTCGCTACGGGTCACTACGCTCAAACCCGTCTCTCCAACGACCCTGGCGAATCCCCAGATTCAGTGGCGCTCTTTGAAGGAGCGGATGGAAACAAGGATCAGACGTATTTTCTCACCTTACTCTCCCAAGAACAGCTACGTGAGGCGCGATTCCCTATCGGACATCTCCTCAAGCCCGAACTCCGTGAACTCGCGCGCAAAGCCGGGCTTCCCACGGCGGAGAAGAAAGACAGCCAAGGCATTTGTTTTATTGGACAGGTGAAAATGCAGGACTTCCTTCGCGCATATGTGCCAGATAAACCGGGGCCAATTATTCGGCTGGGCGACGAAAAACACCTAGGGCTTCACCACGGTCTCCACTACTTTACCCTCGGGCAGCGACGAGGTATCGGCATCCCCTCCAACACCGATCACCGTGCCTATGTGGTCGTAGGGAAACGACGCGAAGACAACGCCCTACTGGTCGCGTTCGAGTCGGCCGACGCTCCTGGACTTTTCCAGACAGAGGTCGTGATTCACTCGCTCCTCTGGAACGCGCCTGCACGCACCGCAGCGACCACTCTTGAAGGCCGGGTCCGCTACCGAGATCCGCGCGTCCCTTTGGAATTCATACCAGAAGAGGGTCAGCGCGCGCGGATTCGTTTTCACGCCCCGCAACGTGCCTTAGCCAGCGGTCAAATTCTGGCGCTCTACGACGGCCCGCGCCTACTGGGCGGCGGGGTTTACCTCTGAGCATTCCGTCTTGGAGGTTCTCGACTGGCACGGGCGCTCGTATCGCTGGGCCGGCTGCGGAACCCACAAGGCGAGAGCGAACGGGGAGATCGTTCGAGTATCTCGCCTAGCAAGCCGACCACACAAATGCATATTTATGGCTCTGCCGAGGGGGTTTGCTCTGGCGAAGACTCCCGGAAGTGGGTTAACTCGCAGCCTATGAAGTTGATTTCCTGCTCGTTCCTCGCGGTCTGCACGTTGGTGCTGACCTCGGCGTTGAACTCAGCCTCAGACCCCAATCCCGAAACGCGACTCCTGCGTTTTCCAACCACCAACGGAGAGACCATCGTCTTCTCTTACGCCGGTCAGCTTTACACCGTTCCCACAACGGGAGGTACCGCACGGCGCCTGACTGACGGCCCCGGCTACTCGATCTTCCCTCGTTTCTCAGCGGACGGACGACAGCTTGCCTTCACCGCACAGTACGACGGCAACACCGAAGTTTACGTGATGCCCGCGACCGGCGGCACTCCGAAACGTCTTACCTACTCTGCCACGCTCTCGCGCGATGACCTTGCCGATCGGATGGGACCCAACAATGTCGTCATGACCTGGAAAAACACGGTCGCTGAGGTGGTCTACCGCTCCCGCTGGCGTTCCTTCAATCCTTTCATTGGTGAGCTGTTTGCAGTTGGAATGGACGGCGACATTCCTCAGCAGATTCCCGTTCCGAGGGGCGGTTTCGTTTCTTTTTCTCCTGATGACACGAAGATCGCGTACAATCGCGTTTTCCGAGAATTCCGCACCTGGAAAAATTATCGGGGCGGCATGGCCGACGACATCTGGATCTTTGATCTCAAAAGCGGCGTTTTGGAGAACATCACGCAGAACGATGCCCAAGACATATTCCCCATGTGGGCACCGAACGGGAAAATCTACTTCGTCTCGGAGCGCACCGGACGCGGAAACCTTTTCTCCTACGATTTGGCTACCAAGCGGACGACGCAGTTGACGCAGTTCAACGAGTTCGACGTGAAGTTTCCCTCTCTCGGACGTGGTGGCATCGTTTTCGAACAGGCCGGGCAAATCTGGCGCCTGGACCTCGCTAGCGAAAAAGCGGCTCCCGTCAAAATCAGCATCCTCGAAGACTTTGCTAGCGCGCGCGATGCCCAGCTCAACGCCAGTCGTTTCGTGCAAAACGTGGATCTCGGACCGGACGGCAAGCGCGTGACGGTAACAGCGCGAGGCGATATCTTTACGGTCCCCGCCAAAGAAGGCCCCACTCGTAACCTGACTCAAACTTCCAACCTCCATGAACGGAGCGCCGCTTGGTCTCCGGACGGAAAATGGATCGCCTATCTCTCTGACGCATCGGGAGAGTTCGAAGTGTATATCCGCACCCAAGACGGAGCCCAATAGCCGATCCAGCTGACCCGCGGAGCCGACACCTATTACTTTTTGGTGCGCTGGTCGCCAGATTCCAAATACCTGGCCTGGACAGATCGGAAATCGCGACTGCGAGTGGTCGACCTGGCTTCGCAGGCGGTCACTCTGGTCGCAGAAAACCCTCTCGGAGCGATTCGCGATTTCCATTGGTCACCAGACTCCCAGTGGATCGCTTGGACTCGAGAAGCCGTTCGCCAAAGCGGTCAAATCGTTCTCAGCCACATCGCCAACAAAACAACACTGGAGGCCACGGATCCGATGTACGACGCCAATAGCCCCCGCTTCTCCGACGATGGCAAGTGGCTGGTTTTCGCTTCGTCCCGCGACCTCAACCCCATCTATTCGGAGACCGAGTGGAATCACGCATATCAAAACCGCGAGCGGATCTATCTGCTGGCTCTGGCAAAGAACACGCCTTCGCCGTTCGCACCCAAAAGCGACGAGGTCGAAGTGACCACTGAGCGAGAGGGTGATAAAAAAGACAGCACCTCATCCCCATCTACGAGCGAGCCGGGGCGTATCGACGACACGACCACCAAAGACAAAAAATCGACACCACCCGCAGTGGTGATCGACGCATCTGGTCTCAAAGAAAGAGTGCTCGGACTTCCAGTAGTGCCTGCCAACTACGGGAACTTCCGCCTTTTCGGCGACAAACTTTACTACACTCGCGTGATCACAGGAACCGTCACCGGAGGAGGCGGCGGAGAGGGCTTTGGTGGCGGGAGAAGCTCGAAGCCGGTCATGGCTCTTTATAACCTCAAAGATCGCAAGGAGACGGAGCTAGGCAACGCTGACACCTTCCAGATCAGCCGTGATGGCAAAAAGACTTTGCTACGCACAGATCGGGACTGGTCGATCATCGATACTCCCTCTGGAAAACTTGATCTCAAACCGGAAAATAAGCTGGATCTCAATGCGCTCGAAGTATGCTTGGATCGTCGTGCTGAGTGGGCGCAAATCTTCAACGAAAGCTGGCGTCAAATGCGCGACTTTTTCTACGCGCCAAACATGCACGGTGTGGACTGGCCAGCCCAGCAGAAGAAGTATGGAGCACTTCTTCCCTATGTGAGCACACGTAACGACCTCACCTACCTGATTGGTGAAATGATCTCAGAGCTCCACGTGGGTCATGCCTACGTGAGCGGAGGAGATCGCGTCGAAGCTCNNCCGCGGATCCAAACCGGCCTCCTTGGAGCAGAGGTCTCACGCCATCCGCAGAGTCGCGCCTATCGCATTGATCGAATCCTGCCGGGATTGAATTGGCGTGCTTCTACGCGTTCACCGCTCACCGAAATGGGCGTGGATGTAAAAGAAGGGGATTATATCCTAGCGGTGAATGGAAAATCCGTCCGTGACCTTCCCAATCTGTACGCGGCACTCGGTGGCACAGTCGGCAAACAAGTCACGCTGCGCGTGAACTCGGCACCATCAGATTCTGGAGCCCGCACGGTTACTGTCATTCCCATCGCAGACGAGTCGCCCCTCTACTACGACGCCTGGGTCGAAAAAAACATCGCCCACGTCAGTGCGCGCACCCAGGGCAAAGCAGGTTATCTCCATATTCCCGACATGGGGCCAGAGGGCTTGAACGAATTTGTCCGCCGTTTTTATCCCCAGCTGACCCGCAAGGCGTTAATCATCGACGTTCGCGGCAACGGAGGTGGAAACGTCTCTCCCATGATCATCGAGCGCCTGAGACGCGAGATGCACTTAGTTTCTATCATGCGCAATGGGCAACCGCAGCCCAACCCGACGGATCAATTAGTCGGTCCAAAAGTGACCTTGCTCAATGAGTACTCCGCTTCTGACGGCGACCTCTTTCCCTATCGCTTCCGTGCTGCTGGTCTCGGTCAATTGATCGGAAAGCGGTCCTGGGGCGGTACCGTTGGAATCACCGCTTCGCTACCCTTCGTAGATGGCGGCGACCTCCGTCGTCCGGAATTCGCACCCTTCACGCCCGACGGAAAAACCTGGGCAATTGAAGGCCATGGAGTCGACCCAGACATCATCGTGGACAACGATCCCGCGCGAGAATTCAAGGGTGAGGATCAACAATTGGATAAAGCCATCGACGTGATCGTAGAAGAGCTGAAAACCAAAGAAGTTACGCTCCCGTCTCCGCCCCCCTTCCCCGTCAGGTAACCGGCAACCCTGATTAGCTCTCAGCAAAAGAGGGAGGCCCCTAGGGCGCCTCCCTGTTTTATGCGTTCTCAGACGTTCTTCAGGAACGGTGTCCTACTTCTTACGCAAAACTCCCGCGAGCTCAGAGAGCAATCGCTGGTTCTGATCTGAGGTCCCCACAGTAACCCGCACCCACGCCGGTAGACCGTAAGACTTCACGGGGCGCACAATCTNNACCAGTTGCCGAAACCCGGCTTCCAACTGCGTGAGTCCGCGACGGTTCTCGCGGACACAATGAGCAGCAAAATCGGTGTCGTCCAAGGCAGCGCACGCAGCGGCCTGCGCAATGGCATTCACGTTGAACGGCTGGCGAACACGTCCGAGCAGACCTGCCATCTCCTCACTGCTGTAACCGTATCCTACCCGCAAGGACGCCAGTCCATAGATCTTGGAGAACGTACGCAGGCCAATGATTTTGCGACCTTCCTGAATGAGAGGGCGAATATCCGGAGCACCCTCCTTGNNCGGTTATTAGGGCTGGCGACAAACACCAGTTTCGTTCGCGAAGTGACAGCGGCAGCCATCGCGGCAAGGTCATGGCGGTAATCGACCGTGGGGACCTCCACTGCCTTCGCGCCAAACAGTAGCGTCACCAACTTGTAGACCACAAAGGCTGGGTTGCCCATCACCACCTCGTCTCCCGGGCGTAGAAACGCATGGCCCAGCAACTCGATGATTTCATTAGATCCATTGCCGATAACAAATTGACGCGCGCCGAGACCCCAGACCTGCGAGAGTTTCTGCCGCAGCGCAAAACAACCCCCGTCCGGATACAACTCACCGCTCTCCAGAGCCGCATGAGCCGCCTCGNNATTTGATGGTGGCGGCGTCCAATCCAAGCTCGCGCGCGACTTCCTCGATAGGTTTTCCCGGCTCGTAGACCGGTTGAGTGAGCACGGAGGGGTTGACCAGAGACGTGAGTTGCATCGCCACCAACGAACACGAATGGACAGTCGCACAAAAGCTCGAAATGATCCGGCATGCGTTTGCGCGTCTTCTCCGTTCGCACCGTTGCTCTGCTCGCAGCCAGTCTGCTTTTATCCGTCTCTTTCCTGTGGGCTCAGCAGGCCCCCATTATTGAGGAAGGTGAAATCGATGGCGCCCGCTTCACCGTGGCGCGGCCCGCAAAAGTCTGGAACNNTCAGAGGAGGCACCTCGCGTAGCCGACCTTCCCGTCCAGCAGCGGGCCTATGCTGAGCTACTCAGCGAAGGGTGGATGATCGCGACGACCAGCTACCGTCGCAATGGGCTCATTCTCCTCGACGCGATGAAGGACATCGATGCGTTGCGAAAACACATTAGCGAAACGCTCGGTGAACCACGTATCGTCCTCCTCGAAGGCGAATCCATGGGAGGTGCGATTGTGACTTTGCTCGCTGAGCGGGATGTCGGTGTCTATGCAGGTGCCATCGCCATTGGGGCAGCCTTGAACCTGCGAGAGTCCAATGGAGCGGGCGGAGTAACGCTACAGCCAAGAATTCCCCTCCTTTTCCTCACCAATCAAAGCGAGATGGAGGGACCCAAGGGCTATGTCGAGCGCGCCACCACAGAGGCGAAACTTAATACCTCTCTTACTCCCCCCGTTCTATTCAAGGTCGCGCGCAATGGTCACGTGAATGTCAACCAAGCTGAACGTCTTATCGCGTTCCGTGCTCTTCTCGCCTGGATCGAACACGGCCGTGAAACCCTCCCCAAACCCACCCCTACCTCTGCGGGTGGGGTGC
>DKKJ01000423.1:0-4955 GCA_002455175.1 Opitutaceae bacterium UBA6669 | reverse complement strand
GATGCCCGCTACCGAGTGCGTTACGGCCGCGACTTTAGCAGTGTGGAACGCGGTCAATGGGTGCTGTTTCCCAATGCGGACGGCTTCTTCTGGCTCGCTCGTAACTACGCCAACGCCGCCACTACCGCCCGGCTTGCCGTAGGCACTTCAGTCCGACTGGTACGCTATCCGTCGACTCCCTGAGTCCGCTGCCCTTCGTCGACCAAAACTCGCTGAAGGGCCTCGAGCAATNNCGGGGACGAGATTTCCCTTTACCCCCGGTGGAGTAACCGTCGTTAAGTCCGCTAACACCTAGCACCCTGACGCCGGGATTGATCTTTTCAAGCGCGTGAATCAGCGCGGGCCCATCCATAATCGGCATCATCATATCAGTGATAACGGCGGCAATCTCGTCCTTGTTTTTCGCATACCGCGCAACTGCTTCGGCTCCGTTTTTAGCCAAAAGAACGCGATACCCAAAGGCTTCTAATGCTCGCTGGGAGACAGTTCTGACTGCGAGCTCGTCATCCACCACCAAAATACACTGTCCAGCACCCCGAAGTACACCCACAGGCGTAACGTCGAGCGCGCCCGGATTCACATGCGCCTCAGCGGGAAGATAGATCTCAAAGGTAGACCCCAGTCCCACCTCTGAGATGAGTCGCACAAATCCTCGGTGACTCCGTACAATCGTCATCACGGTAGCGAGTCCGAGTCCGGTCCCTTTTCCTATCTCCTTGGTCGTGAAAAAAGGATCGAAAATCTTATCCCTGATTTCCGCTGGAATGCCGGTCCCTGTATCCGAAACGGTCAGCACAACATGAGGCCCCACTTGATTGCCCCGGTTCAATTTCGCATAGTGCTCATCGACGTAAAAGTTTGCAGCCTTGATCGTGAGTTTTCCGCCCTCAGGCATGGCATCCCGGGCATTCACACACAAATTGAGAACAATTTGGTGCAACTGCGTCAAATCGCCGATAATGCTCCAAATATCCGGGGGTACAAATGTTTCGCAGTGGATCGATTTAGGGAAGGTTTCGGAAATCACCGCCGAAGCATCTGACACAATCCGTCGCGGGGACGTAGGTACGGGGTTACCCTCAACCCCTCGGGCAAAGGACAGCACTTGCCGCACCATGTCCGCACCTCGGCTCGCACTCGCCTCGATCGTGTCCAGTACCCGAAGCTCATCCTCATCGCGCGGAGACAACTTGAGCAGCCCTATCGACATCATGATCGGGGCCAAAACGTTATTTAGGTCATGAGCAATCCCACCGGCGAGATTGCCGATACTTTCCACGCGTTGAGCACGCAGGAATTGTCCTTCGATCTTCTTTCTCTCCGTGATATCCGTGTTGATGGAGAGAACAGATTGAGACTGACCTGAGTCATCACGCACCAATGTCCACCGCGCTTCAACGGTGATTAGCTGTCCATCGCGGCGCCGGTGGACGATCTCTCCACTCCACTCACCTTTCGTCATCAGCTGATCTCCTGCCTCTTTCATCTCCGGCAAGTCTGAGTAAAGTAGAGTGCGTGCCGATTGACCTAGCGCCTCGTCTGCCGACCACCCGTAAAGCCGCTCCGCACTTTTATTCCAGTAGGTAATGCGATAATTTAGGTCCCGTACAAAAATAGCATCTTGGGCCTTGTCCAGCAACGATGCCTGCTGGCGTAACCGTGCATCCGACTCCTGCCTCTCCACCTCACCCGCCACACGTGAAGCAAAGATCTTCAACGTGGAGCTTATAAATTCCTGTTCCTCCAGCGGACGACGAAAGGCCACACAGAGCATTCCCATCGGTTCTCCGCTTCCACTGTCAAACCGGCGCCCGACGTAACTCTCAGCTTGAATTGCTTTGAGGATTTTCGAGCTGGGATGAGCGGCAGAGACACGGCTCGAGACAACAATCTCTTCAGCGGAAAGTAATCCATGGCAGGGACTCCCTCCAAGTTCATACTCTGAATTCTCAATCGCGACCCCATCCACCCAAACCGCGATCGTCTGGACACGGTGACTCTGCCCGGGCAAAAACCGAGCGATGAAGCTAGCCTGTGCCCCGAGGGCTTCGGCCATATCAGACGCGAGCTGACGAAAAAATGCGGTTCCCGATGATGCCGAAATGCTGCTAGCCACTTTGAGAATCGCCCCGTGCAGTTTCCTTCGTTCGCGATCAAAACGAAGGCTGCAGATTCCGTAGGCAAGATTGTCTGCCAACTTCTGAAGCAACGTCAGCTCATCGCTTCCAATCGATTGCACATCGGCGGAGTACAAGCTCAGCACGCCAAAGATCCGATTCGCGTCCCGCAAAGGAAGGCCCACGAGTGTCCGAATGCCGGCCGGCAGGTCCTGAACCAATCCCGCCTGGCGGGCATCAACCACCACTACTTTATCGCTGCGAATCGTTCGTCCCACCACGCCCTGTCCATCAGCTTCGAGTTCCGACCATGCAGCGTCTGAAAGGTATCCAGCCGCCCCAGAACGATTGGCCTGGGCAACCGTGCGAAGGCTTCTCGGTTCGTTCGTCTCAGCGTACCCAACGAGCGCATGCCGATATCCCCCGATTTCGACGGCAATCCGACAAATCTCATCCAACAAGGTCGCCTCATTTTTCGCTCTTATCAGCGCTTCGTTGCACGAGCTCAAAAGTCGCTGAGCTCGATTGATCCGCGCCAGCTCTCTCTCCGCCCTAGCACGCTCGGTGACATCGTGAGCCAAGACCAGACGTGCCGGTCGTCCCAGTTACTCAATCGCATCGGCCGAAAGCTCTACGTCGATCAACGAACCATCCTTTTTACGATGGCGAGTCACTCCGTAGAATTTCGCTCCCGTTGTCCTGGCGCTGACCAATTTGCTCTTGAGATAAGGGATATGCTCATCCGGGCAGATCTCGTAGATCGTCATGCCCAAAAACTCCTCTTCACTATATCCGTAGTGGCGAACGGCCAGCTGATTGACCGCCAGAAACCGCGATGTGGCCAGATCGTAGGTCCACATCGGATGAGGATTATTGAGAAAAAGTAGGCGGTATTCCTGCTCCGACAGCCTGAGCGCCTCCACCGCGGAGCGGACATTATCCTCCGCTTCCCATCTCTGCGATTGATCCATCATTCCACCCACCATGCGCACAGCCTCTCCGTTCGACCGGCGTACGATAAACCCGCGATCGAGAATATGCGCATAGGTACCATCTCGGCGCTGAAAACGATATTCGGCCGTCCAATTAGTTTCACCTTCAGCAACTTTTTTATGAATACACTCGCGTACGCGAGCGCGGTCCTCCGGGTGAATCCGATTGATCAAGGNNCGCTGCACCAAAGCATCTGCGATTCAACATTCCAGTCCCACAAAGCATCGGCTGTCACTTGTGCTAGACTCTGGAAACGTTCTTCACTCTCTCTCCAAGCCGTTTCGACTCGCTTTCGCTCCGTGATATCATGCTGGATGGCCACCCAATGTGTGTGACGTCCGTCCGTGTCCTTCACCGGGAAAAGCTCGACATCTACGCAGTATTCCTGGCGGGTCTTGGTATAGTTGATCAGTTCGACGCGAATCGACTCACCCTGTTGCATCGCCGCACGGATACGGTCCAGTTCCTTCCGCTGCGTCCTCGGTCCCTGAAGAATCNNCAAAGGAGCGGTTTACATAGACAATCCGTGGTCCGAGCAGGCCAGACTCTTCAGCATCGGTCACGACGACGAGATCGCTCACCTGCTCCATGCAAGCTTCAAGAAGTCTAAGTTGGTCGACAGAACACCCCGCCGCGGAGCGCTCATGCGGAACCCCTTCAAGAGACCCTACTGAAGTGAAGGGCTCCGAAACCGGCGTCTCAGGAGGAGTTGAAAGGAGCGGCACGCCGTCGACGCGAGTCTCATTCGAAAAAGACGGTGTGCCTGGTTCGTTCATCAGGTGATCATANNACCTCGGTTCCGGCACCTGGAGCGCTCTCCAATACGAAGGTGCCACCTGTTCGCTCAATTACGTGCTGGGTCAACGTCAGTCCTAAACCCAAGCCCTGCTGTTCATATTTCGTTCGGTCAAATTGTCTAAAGGCGCCGATTTGGCCTATTTGCTCAGGGCTCATTCCCCGACCGCGATCTGTAACTCGCAAATTTAGATGTTCGTCTTGTCGTCGCAGCTCCACCTCCACCGGAGTTCCCGGATGCGAGTATTTGAATGCGTTATCGACCAGTTCACCGAGGATGGAAGCGAAGTTAGTCCGCGAAAGCGGCAGTGCCAAATTACCCGCGAACACCTGCAGATCCTGCAACCGTCCAAATTTCTGCGCGATGTGACGAGCCGTTTCGGCGAGAACGATGGACGACTCTTGCGCCACAACGGTCCCTTCCTCGCGTTCCGCCTCATCGCCCTCGTCCAGAACCTCAAGAATTCGAAAGTAGTTCTTTAAGGTATGGTGAAGCCTCTCCGCACTTCGGTGGATGTCGCGCAACATCTCGTGGTTATCCGCCGGCGCATTACTTTGAAAATCCTCCAGCAGCACCTCGGACAATCCAAGAATTCCAGAAAGGGGGGTCAGCAACTCATGCGGCAATTGTTTTGTGACGGTGCCTTTCAACTTTGCAATCGCCCGAGCATCAGCCTTTCGCGCAAATTCAGCCCGTCGAAAGCGGGTCTTTACACTACGAATAAACTCCTCGATGGCAAAGGGTTTCTGGAGATAGTCATCCGCGCCANNAATCGCCCCGGAAGATGCACGTCACACACCACTACGGTCGGCTGAAATTCCCTCGCTTGAGCAATGGCTTCAATGGCATCTCCAACCGCGCGCGCTTCGTACTTGGACAGAACAAGCGCGCGGGTTAGCACTTCGCGCATCACCGGATCATCCTCTATAATCAGCACACGGTTAGAAAGGGGTACCATGAATAAAGCCTTTTAGAACGTTTCATCCGCCTACCCAGTCACAAAATGATGCGAGCACCTGATGTGATCTCTAGGGACGAAATATGAGCAG
>DKKJ01000195.1 GCA_002455175.1 Opitutaceae bacterium UBA6669 | reverse complement strand
CTTAAGCATCGTGATTTCATCTGACGAGTCTCCTGTTCGAGGCGTACGATGCGGTGGGATTTCAGCGGATGCATTGTTCATGTGTATTCCAAGTTATAAGGATTGATTCGGATAACTGCATTCGAGCGGCACAGATGCCGCCCACTTCGAAGGCTCTTGCTTTCGGAAAGAGCATCCGGGGAGCGAGCCTAAGTCATTCGCTCAGCTTCATAGGCTCACTCGCCGCAAAGTCTGAGGAAGGAGCNNAAATGATCACATCTGAGTCTCCCCAAACTCGGGTTCTCGCTACGGCTGGATTTTTGCCGATTCGGTTTCCATTCTCGAAACGAGTTCGTCGAGTTGCTCCACCACCGCCTGCACTGTTGCCGGCTGAGTAAGGTCGACGCCCGCTTTCTGAAGTTGCTTCATGGGGTAATCATTTCCGCCGCTCTTCAACAAGGTGAGGTAACGCTCAGTCGCCGCCTGTTTTGCCGTCGCACTGCCCGTAGTCATGTCTTTGAACAATTTCGCCGAGGAAGCAAAGCAGGTCGCGTATTGGTATACGTAGTACGGTGTGTTGTAAAAGTGCGGAATGCGCGTCCAAGTATGTTGGTACAAATCGTCCACCGTAACAGAGTCTCCGTAGTATTCCTTCAACAATCCGCTGTAGATGCCGTTAAGGACCGCCGCAGTGACGGGCTGACCCTGTTCGACCAAACGGTGAGCTTTCAGTTCGAAGTCAGCGAATAGCACCTGCGTGTAAAATGTCCCCACGATTGAATCTACTGCATGCTGCAGGAGAAGAAAACGCTCTTTGGGATCCGTGGTCGTTTCCAGGAGTTTCTCGAGTAGGAAACGCTCATTCGTCGTCGAGGCCACTTCAGCGACGAAGATGGTATACGATGACGTCACAAAAGGCTGGTTCGCATACGAGAGCACGGTATGCATCGCGTGACCAGCCTCATGCGCGAAGGTGAAGACGGCATCGAGGGTGTCGTTGTAGTTCAACATGAGGTATGGGCCCACACCATAGACTCCGGCATTGTAAGCACCGCTCCGTTTGCCGTCATTTTCATAGACGTCGATGCGACCTCCAGAGACGAACTGCTGGTACTGCGCAACATAGTCGGCTCCCAACGGCGCCACTGATGNNCACTGATGAGATCACTAAATCCTTCGCCTCATCGTAGGGATACGTTTTGTCGCTCTTAAAAACTGGAATGAATCCATCATACAGGTGGTAGGTGTCGAGTCCGAGTAGCTTCTTGCGGAGCTTCATGTAACGCTGAAGTGGCCCCGTGCCCTTGCGCACGGTCTCGACCAGCGTCGTGACCACCTCGGTCGGAATCGCATTCCCATCTAGTGAGGCATCGAGCGTGGTGGGATAATTGCGCGCCTGAGCGGTGAACCAGCCTCTCTGCATCACCCCATTGTAAATCGCAGCATAGGTATTTTCCGTCGCCGCGAAGGTCTTTAGGTAAGCGGTGAAAGCCTGCGCACGGTCCGCTTGGTTATAGTTGGTGGCAAGCACCGACTGGTAAACACCCGGGGAGAGTGTGATCTCCTTATCATCGCTCAGCTTGATTTTCGGGAACTTAATGTCCGACGTACTCAATTCCTGATACGTGGACGCTGGCGTCTGAGCCAGGCGCGTCGCATAGGACAACAGCCGTTCGCCTTTCTCATCAAGCACGTGGGCCTGCTGGCGATAGTTGTCCATGATGCCATAGCGGTAGGCCTCCAAGGCAGGTGTCTCCGCGATCCATCGTTCCATTGTCGCCTGCGGAATGGTCAGAAGCTCAGGAGTGAACCACGCGGTCGATGTACCAAACTTGGCAAAGACGGCGCCGACACGCTGGAACTTTCCGGCAATCTCCTGGTTGCGGGTATCTACATCGCGCTGGAGCTGCGGATATCGATAAACCTTGTACTGCAGCATGCCAATCTCATCGAACGCACGGTAGGCCTTGAGCACCGCATCGGGGCCGGAATTCAATGTGCCTTTGAGTGCAGCAAAAGCGTCCATTTTCCCTTCCATATCCTTCATCGCTGCATCCCACGCTGCCCAGTCGGCATAGATGGCAGTGAAATCCCAGCGGTACTGGGCGGGAATTTCCGCGCGGTTGCGCGTCTCGGGTTTGGCAGAAGCAGTTTGGGACGTGAGCATCGGCAGAGCGGCTACGAGCAGGCCGGAAAACAAACCGGCATGAGTACGGATCATGCCAGGCAACGTACAGAGAACCTTCACTGTCGTCGAGCCGCAGATTGCCGCTCCAGGCGGGCGGCCGCAAAGGCATCGTNNGAATTTACGTTCTGACTACATTTCGGGATCTACGAAATGCTGTCTGGGGCGCTTTAACCCAGGGAAAGTCACCCGTGAGGGCACGACCAAGCTTTTCCTGCGAGAAGCTCATAGTTTGTTTGAGAGAGAACGTAATCAAAGCCACGTTTCGCCGTCTCGCCTCTGAGCCTGTCCGAACATCCACTTTCTAATCGATTTCATCTATGCTGGCTTTCCCCATTCGGCTTCGCACCGCAGGTTGCTTTCTTCGAAACAGTTTTGCTATCATTTGGTTAGGGACAGTTTCGAT